>JAZQTY010000288.1:0-9267 GCA_045631025.1 Eubacteriales bacterium | reverse complement strand
GCGCGCCCGTAGTCTTTACCCACTCCTGCGTTTCTTCCATTCCCCAAGAGCAAGCACTGAACACGATATCTCTGCCACAGTTGGCAAGCGCCGCGCCCATTCTGCGATAGAAGTACTTACCCTCAAGCGTTCCCGTGTGGTAGCAGAAATCGTATTTGAGGTAATCCACTCCCCACTCGGCAAACGTTGCCGCGTCTATGTATTCGTGGTCGTAGCTTCCCGGAAAACCTGCGCAGGTGAGAGCGCCACAGCAGGAGTACATACCGAACTTAAGTCCTTTGGAATGAATATAATCGGCTAGAGCCTTCATTCCGCTCGGAAACTTATTCTTATCCGCAACGAGTCTGCCTTTTTCGTCTCTTTCAAGCTCCGACCAGCAGTCGTCAATAACCACGTACTCGTATCCCGCGTCGCGAAGTCCGGACTCAACGATAAAGTCTGCCGTTTCGCGAACGAGCTTTTCATCTATTTTGTCACCAAAGGTGTTCCATGTGTTCCAACCCATTGGGGGCTTTTTAATTATCATAGCTCAAAAACCTCTTACTTACTGTATTTATAAACTGCGGCGTTGGGGGGATAAAATCCGTGCGTCATTCCCTGATCGAACGTCAAGGTAACGTGTGCGCTCATTTGATTATAGAGTGCAACGACTCCGCTCGGAGGACAAATATAATCTCCAAGTCCCGCGCTTATGGTAACATTTACGTCCGCGCTGATACGCTTACCGAAGTATACGCTGTCGTAATATCCGAGAGCGCTCGTATATGCAGGACGGAACTCACTCTTCATACCTTTAACGTCGCACATCCACGGTATCGACCATTTAGCATCGGTTACGTCCTTATCAAACGCTGCAACCGCAATGCCCTGGAATGCTCCTTGGCTTCCGCCCTGAAGTCGGAGCTTTCCGTTCCAAAGACCGAGACTTTGCGTTTCTCCGTTGATCTTAACGCCCTCCGTTCCACCGTAAGCCTTTATAAATCTTACTGCCTGCAAATCGCGCAATATCATAGTTCTGAAATAGCAGGTGTCGCGGCTGTCGTTATTCTTAAATCCGTAGTTTGCAAGCTCACCGTTTGAAAGATTTGAATAGTAGCTGCTATCCTGGTTAAGCTCTATGCTGTGCGCCGATACGGTCAAAACCATATTATGGTCACTTGCTTGAGGAGTAATATCGCCAACGTTGTAGCCGTGGAAGAATACCACTATGCCGAGAGAATTCGGATCAGCCCCCCTCGGTATGGTAAGATATGCCGAGGCATATCCGCAATCGTCGGGAGTCTTAATCTTTAATCTGTAAATATCGACGAGAGGCTTGGACGAGCCGCCGTCAACGTTTTCTACGTTCTTATTCTCCAGCTTCTCCATGAAAATAACGTCGGGAGCAACCGTATCGAGATTTGCTATCTGTCCATTCCAGAACTCATCAAAATCAGCAGGCTCGCTCGCCTTCGTATTTATATTCTTTGCGTTAACGACCGCACTGAATACGCAAGGCTCGTTAAAGCTTCTTGACTGCTCTATTCCCGAAATAAGCTGTCCCTTTTCGTCGAGAGCCAATACCTTAAGACGGACGATTCCCGAAGCGGTAGCAGGTATCTTTACGACCAGCTTACCGTGTGCTCCGTCTGCCGTTCCGCTATAACTCTTTCCGTCCTCCGTGTTTGCCGTCCATGAAAATTTAGGACATGAAACGATATTCTTATCCGAATAGAGCGTGCATGAGAATACGACGTCGTCTCCGACTACGTACTCCAAGGGATCCTTATCAGTTACTGCATATACCATCTTTGAACTTCCATTAACCTCTCTTACGTCTTTTACAGTTGCGGGCGGCTCGGGAAGGTCAACCGTTGCCTTGCCGTCAAGCTTTACGTTGTCGCCCTTTCTATTTTCTATCTTATCCTTAAAATAATCAGTTACTATGCTCAAATCATTCAAGCAAGCGGAGGACGAAAGCACGAGCGTCTTGCCGTCAAGCTTTGCCGTAACCTCGTCGAGATACAAGGAAGCGTCCTCAACCAGCTTTATTACGTATCCCTCGGAAGGAGCCTTACGCATACCGACCTTCGGACCTATCCAATTATAGATCTCGCTTGCCGCATCCGTATTGAGGCTTTCAAACGCAAAGTCCTTCAGCGCAACTCCGTTTATCTTAAGAGACTCCATTGAATACGTTGCTTTATATTCGTAAGGCATCTTACTGACGTACAGCTTTCCGTCCGCTATACATTCATTGCAAAACCAGTCGATAGCCGCCGATACCGCATCTGCGCTTCCGCCGTTTATGAGTATTCGTCCGTCCTCGTAGGCTACGCTGTAATCCGAATATCTGTGATTTACACCCGTAGCTCTGTTGGTATCGCCAATTACTATTTCTTTTTTATCCGCAGGAGATTCGACGTCGAGCGCAAGCGTAACGTCCAGCTTATATTTCTCCTTAAGCTTCATACGAAAATCAAGAAGAGCAACGACCGTATCTCTTTCCTCATGCTCGTTTCGAATGATCTTATATCCGTTAAGCTCGGAAAGGTCTATGATCCTCGGAGCATCCGTCTCCGTCGTTCCCTCCTCTGCGTTGCCGTTGTTACACGCAGCAGAAAACAGCATAAGTCCTGCCAACGTTATACAGCACACGCTTGATAACAGTCTTTTCAATTTCATATCCAAAACCTCAAATTAAGAATTACTTTCCTTATACTCGTTTATCTTTCGGTCAAAAAATTTACCGATGCTTGCATTCAAATTGATAGCCGCAGGACGTACCTCCTCGGGCATTCCGAAAATTCCCGAGTCACTCTCAAAGCTGATGCATCCGTCGTAGCCTATTTTAGCAAGCCCCTTCAAAATTCCCGTCCAATCCGTCGCCTGTCTGTCAAGATAACGTCCCGTGTAGGGTATCAGGTGCGTATCGTGTACGCCGTCAGTATCGTGAATATGCAAGACTCTCAAGTGCTTACCGTAAACCAACAGCTCGCGGTAATGATCCTTTCCGGTTATATTGCCGTGTCCCGTATCGTAGCAAATAGCAAAGCACTCGCCGCCTGCGAACTCGTTAAGTGCCTCAACGAGTCTTATCAAGAATTCCGCGTTAGACTCGCACGCGCAGTTTATTCGGCCGTTTACGTAATAGTACGCGTTTTCAATACACATAGTAACGCCCGTCCGAGTAAGAATATCACAAAAGCCCTTGAAATGCTCGAAATTCACCGCAAACGCCTCGTCGTCGGAAATATGCTCACCCACGTGTATAGGATGAACCACTAAATTCGGGCACTCGATAGCCTCTGCCGCAAGCACGCATTTTTCAAAGGTCATGCGGGTATAAGCATTCATTTCATCAAGCCCCATTCGCGCAGACGGAAAGGGCGCGTGCGCTTGGAAAATCTCTATTCCGTTAGCTTTAGCGGCAGATGCGTATTGCGAAAAGTACTCTATCACCTCGTCCGCACTTTTATCAAAAAATCCAAAATTCTCTTTTTTATAAATTTGTCCGACGGACCACTTCTCTCCCATATTAAGGTCGATTGCAGTATATCCCATCTCCCGTGCGCGCTTATATCTCTCGTTTAAGTCGCCAAGGCACGCAAGCACATCATTACAAATACCGATCTTCATAAAATGTCTCCTCAAAGATAATAAAATGTTCCGTTTTTCTCAAAGAAATCGTTTTCCATCATTTTAACAGTCTGCTCGTTGTACTCAACGGGAGATATATCACCCGAAAACTCCGGATACTCCTTGGAAATCAGCGCAAAGCATTTTCCAAGCTCGTGAACGTAAACGTTTCTGTCGAAGAAATATCCCGACGTATATTTTTCACTGCAAAAACGGTTTGAGCGCATCATGCAGTTTACAGACCTCACCGATACGTTATCGGTAACCTCACAGTCCTCTATAACGTGTCTTCCCTTGCTGTTAAAGAAGGACTCGTGTCCCTTGTCGGGGCGCTGTGTAGACATTCCGTCTCCCGTGTTTTTACCTACATTTCCGGTAATTCTAATATCCTTAAATACGCTTTTCTCACCGCCGCCCCAAAGCTCAAACGAGTATTGGTTGCAGTTGAAAACGTTGTCTCTGTAATAGAGTCTTTCCATTCGGGCATCTGCGTCGTTTGTTTGAGTGGTTACGCCTGCGTCGTATATCTGATTGAAGTAGCAGTTCTCAACGGTCATTCCGTCACACGAGCCCCAATTTTCAATACCGTTTCCGTATCGGGTTCTGTAATTACGCCAAGGGCACTCGTATCCGAACTGAATAGCGCCGCCGATAAATTCAAAGGCGCAGTTTCTTACGGTAATGTTTTTACAGCCGGACGTTCTTATTCCGAAGCAAGCGGCGCACATAACGCGCAAATTACTGAAGGTCACGTTTTCCGTATATCCGTAGAGATAAAATACGGTTATCGACTGCGACAGCTCAACAGAGGAAAATCTTTCCTGCGGAGCGCCCTTTTTACTGCAAAGGTAAATATATCCGTCGTCGCCGTGATAAAACGCGAGGTCGACTCTCGGCATCTGTTCTCCTCGCTCAAAAGGAACACTCTCGATTTTTTCAAAAAACTCAAGTCCGTTGGTTACCTTATTGAGAGCAAGCGAAACGTCCGCATCGTCGCATCTCTGTATCTTGATGCCCCAAGCCTTACCGCCGTCAAATACAACGTTGCCGATATCCTTGTGCATATCAATATTCTGCTTAAAGCGATACAAATCCTCGTCGAGCTTTTCCCACGCATCCTTACCCGAAGCGTCTATCGAGCCGTAAAACAACGGCTTTTTACCGCTTCCGTAGGAGGAATAAGTAACTCCGCTCGTCAATTTAACTCTCTCTCTGAAAACGCTGTCGCACTCAAAGAGAACCGTGTCTCCACAGGAGAGCCCCGCATCCTCAAGCTTTGAGCAATGCTGCCAAGCTCTGTCAGCGCTTCTTCCGTCGTTCTCGTCGTTTCCCGAATGGGAGGAAACGTAAAATACGTTTCCTCCTATTTTTTCGTCGAAAAACTCCTCCGTTTTCTTCTTTTTAGCCTCATATAAAGCGTCAAGCTCGGACAATACCGCGCTGTCTGCCTTCAACCACTCTGCCATAACAGTTACCTCTTAAAATATCAATATATGCCCGTCCAACCGGCTTCCGTGGTATCGTCCGTGTTAGAATCGTCGCCGCCGGTGGTATCGTCGCCGCCGGTGGTGTCATCGCCTCCGGTGGTGTCATCGCCGGTGTTACCGCCGTCCGTATTTGCGTCGTCGTCGGCGTTGCCGTTGTCTCCGTTGGTTGCGGCGTCAGTATCCGTAGTTTGAGCGCCCTCTCCATCCGTCGTGTCATTATCGACGGTAGAATCCGTGCTTTCCGTACCGGTTCCTAAAACGCCGTCTGCGTCATTCCTTACGCAACCTACGGCAAGCGCAAGAGTAAGCGCGAGCAAAATTATTATAGCTATTGTTTTTTTCATAGATTCTCCTTACTGCTGTGCAAACCAGCCGAGTATATCTTCCCTTGCAAAAGCCGTATTCCAGCAATCGTGAAGCTCTCGGTCAAGCTCGGTATATTTCGCGCCCCAAGCGTCCTTAAGAGCCTTTGCGTTATCAACGCTGACCTTTTCATCACCTGCGCCGTGAATTATCCAAACCTTGGTGCTTCCAACCGTCGCCGATACGTCACCTGCTCCGCTTATAATAAGCGCCGCGCTGACGAGATTTTCGTGTCTTACAATAAGGTCTGCAACTGCGTATCCGCCCGTTGAAACGCCTGCCGCGAACGTCTTTTCCGTTCCGTACTCAATCGAAATATCGTTAATAAGTCCGTAAACGCTCTTCATAACGCCGCTCTCCGCCGTATCGGTGGTTGAATAATTACCGTTCTTAACGTCAATTCCTATCCAGCTGTCCTTCGGGCACTGCGGAACGAGAACGATATACTCTCCGCTTGAATACAGCTCGCCCATGAGTCTGTTGCTCATCTGAACGTTCTTGAAATTGTCCGTACCGCTTGCATACTCGTAATTGAAGTAGGTAAAGAGCTTGTACTGCTTCTCTGCATCGTAGTCTTTGGGGAGAAGAAGTCTGAACTGAAGCTCCTCACCGCCCTCAAGCTTATAGGTATAAGAGGGATTGCTCAAAAGATATGCGTTGAGCATCTCGTTGTAGAGCGCGTTTTCATCGCCCTCCTCGGCAACGAAATAGAACTTTCCGTTTTTATCAACACCCGCGTCGTAAAGCTTCTTTATCGTCGAGTAATTATACTCATATTCACTGATCGTCTTTGAATACTTCGGGAAGCTTGAAGAAAGCATACCGATATCGTTTCCGAGAGTGTTTACGTAAACGTTTCCGTCAAGCTCGTAGCCGTTGGGGCTATCGCTCGTCTTGATGTTATTCGTTCTGTAAATCCAATCAAGTGTTCCGATAACGTAGTTATTCTTAACGTACGCTTTTTGATACTGATAGTAAGAGCCGTAAGCGCTCAAAAAGCCCGTGACCTTATCGGGTCGCTGGGTGGTAAAGCCGTAGCCGATATTTCGGCAAACGTTGCCCTCAACGTTAACGTTATGGAAATTGCAGCTTTTGTTCTCCGCGCCGCTCGACCAAAGCTCGATAGCGTAAACGACGTTTTCAACGACGTTATTCTTATAGGATATGTTTACCATATCCGTACCGTCGGTATTTGACTGCGTCGTCATTGCCGTATCGTATATCTGATTGAAATAGCAGTTTTCTACTATCATTCCGTCGCACGAATTCCAGTTCTCGATAGCGTTACCGAGTCTGGTCTTATGGTTGCGCCCGAAGTCCTGATTATCGCTTTGAACACTTCCACCGATGAAATCAAATTCGCAGTTATAGACCGCCAAATTTTTCACAGCGGTTGTTCTTATAGCAAATCTGCCGATATTTTTGAAGCTGATATTGGCAATAGTAACGTCGGAGACGTTGCTCGCGCTGAACGTACCCGCGTTCTGGTTTGCCTTTGAAAGCTCTATGGAATCAAATCTCTCTGCGGGATTTCCGTCCTTGCAGTAGAGATAGAGCTTGGTAGTGTCGTGATAGTAGGACAGGTCGTATTTACCGTTTCCGAGATCCTTTCCGCTCACAAGGTTAAAGCTCTTTATGACATCAAAGTGCTCAATTCCGTTACTAACGTCCCTCAATTCAAGACTCTTTTTAGCATCGGTAAGCTGCTGTATCTTAATTCCCCAAGCCTCTCCGCCGTTGAAAACAATGGAGCCGATATCGTAAGAGTTTGAAAGAGTTACGTTGTATTGATAAAGATTCTTAACTCCGCTTACCGCAACCCAATCGGTAGTCTTTGAAGCGTTGATAGAGCCGAGAAACAGTGGCTTTTCGCCCTCGCCGTAGGATGCGTAGGTAACGCCGCTTTTAAGATAAACCGACTCTCTGAATTCGCTTCCGCACTCAAACAGCACTGCGTCGCCCGACTTAAAGGTAAAACCGTTGAGCTTCGAGCAGGACTTCCAAGCCGTGGACGGAGATTTACCGTCTGCGGAGTCGTTTCCGTTCTTTGAGGAAACGTAGTAGGTAGTTCCGGTAATTTCGGGAATCTTGTAAAATTCCTCGGTCTGCGCCTTTTTCGCATCGAAAACGGCGTTCAATTCGCTCATAACGTCCTCGTCGGCGTACTGCCAGAAAACGGAATCTTGAGCGTCCGTCTTGGTTATTTCTCCCATTTTCTCCTTCGGCGTCTCCTCGGGATTACCCTGCCCCGTCGTACACGCGAACAGCGAAACGAGGCACGTGAGAGCCAAAATCAAGGCAAAAATTTTTTTCATAAATATCCTTTCAGTAAAAGCGCGGGGGTAGCCAAAGCCACCCCCACCTCAAAATTATTCAAAGTTTTCCAAGAATTTGTTAAGCGTATTCTTATAGCGGTTCTTGTTGGATGCATAGCCTGCCGCGATGTAAGCGTGCTTACCGCGAACGCAGGTACGGAGCAAAGAGGAAGGACCCTGAACGTCGCCCCACGCGAACGCATAAACGTACGCGAAATCGTACTTCATGTTATTAAGAATAATGTCGATGCACTTGGACGAAGCGTCGTCCTTTGCGTCGCGGTACTTAAGAACCGTACCGTAAAGAGCTTCTCTGACGTACTCGTAGGAGTAGTAAGCGAGAGCGTCGGTAACTGCTCCGACCATTTCCTTATCCTTAACGGTTGAAGGAATAGCGAAAGCGGTAGCGAAGTCCATATTGTTGGAGTAGTAGCTCTCCTGGTCCTTATCCCACTTGGGGAAAGGAACAATACCGTAGTTAATATCAGTCTGACGAAGCTCGGTAGCAGCCTCAAGATAGCTTGTCGTAAATGCGGTGTTGCCCTTAACCATCATACCGATATGAACGTCAAGATCGGTAACCGTCGAGGTCGACTGGTTGTAGGTATATCCGCTCGTGTTAAAGAGATCGTTGAGCTTTCTTGCGGTCTCAATGAGCTTTTCGTTCTCGTCCATAGCAACTATGGAGATCTTACCCTTCGAGCTTCTCGTCGTAATCGGAATATCGAAAGCAAAGAGATAGGAGTCAACGGCGGTCGTATCGTTGGATGCGTAGCCGTACTCGTCGTTCTCGTCCATGCCGGATTCACCGATGTCGCTCGTGCAGCCCTTAACGTAGTTGTAGAACGCCTCGTAGGTCCATTCTCCCTTTTCTACGAGCTCGTAGATTTTAGCGGCGCCACCCTCGTTCTTAAAGTTGTTGTCAATAATGGTCTGGTTAAAGAACATGCACGACGCGCTGTAAAGATGCGAGAGTGAGAGGCTTCCTGTCATAACGTAGGTGTGCTTATTGTAAGCCGCCGCGTCAGCAAAGCCTCTGTCCCACCACTCGCCGTTAATATTCATGTTGGGCATGCTGTACCAGTCGGCAAAGTTACCCGTCGTAGCGTTGGGAGCGAGGCGGTAGGTATATCCTGCGGCAAGCTGATAAGCGTCGTCACCGGACATAATGGAGTTGGTTATGGGCGCAAGCCAATCGTTCTCAAAGCTTGCGGTCGCGGTGGGGTGTAATACGAGCTCAATGCCGTAAAGTCCCTCAACCGCCTTATTTCTCGCGTAGATGGAGTCGTTAATGAGCGAGCCTGCGTTTTCCTCAACGTATACCCACTCATTCTCGTAGTTTTCTCTGTAAATTATGTTGTACTGCTTTCCAACCCAAGCGGGATCGGCTTCTGCCAAGGGCGAGGTTTCTTCAGTCGTCGTAACATCAGCGCCCGTGGTTTGTGCCTCCTGCTCGTCGCCTGTAAGTCGGAGGCCAAGCGGTC
>JAZQTY010000287.1:0-3425 GCA_045631025.1 Eubacteriales bacterium | reverse complement strand
ACGATACCTATGGAACGGTAGTTTATTCAAGGAGAACGAAGCAATTTCTTGGAGGAAATTGATTTGCAGTAAGCGGCATCATCCAAGGGAGAGTAGTGTGTTATAATAGGGACAACACATTTTCACAAAAATAATATTTTTCGGACAAAAGACCGTTGTCCCTTATCGAACGCACTCGTGGAGCGTATTCGGTAAGGGACAATTTTTTATTCAATTTTGCATTTTGCCCTTTGCATTTTGCATTTACGACGCCTTTTTTGTCGGCACGTTTACCGCGCTGAGCATATTCTCAATGAAAATTCCGTACCCCGTGGTGGGGTCATTTATAAGCGCGTGCGTCACCGCGCCCACCAGCTTGCCGTTTTGGATAATAGGGCTGCCGCTCAGTAGTGTGGTCAATAAGGGACAACGTTTTTTGTTTTCGTAGGGCGGTGGCTTGCTGCCGCCGTTTGCGAGATCGAATGGTATAAAGGCGGCGGGAGATAAACCCCCGCCCTACATTTTTGAGATTACGATGCCCGCGCCTGCGGCATTTGCGCAGCGTTCAGCATATTTTCAATGAAAATTCCGTAGCCCGTCGTCGGATCATTTATAAGAACATGCGTCACCGCGCCCACCAGCTTGCCGTTTTGGATGATGGGGGAGCCGCTCATTCCCTGCACTATTCCGCCGCTCTTGTCAATAAGATTTTTGTCCGTCACCTTGACGGTAAAACATTTATTCGACGTTGAGCCCATCTTAATATCCGATATCTCTATTTCGTATTTTTGAGGTGTCGTGCCCTCAAGCGTTGACAAAATATACGCCTTTCCGTTTTGAAGCTCGCCTTTAGCCCCGACTCTCATTTTTTGCGTACAGCCCTCGGGCAGGCTTGCAAACGCGCCGAAAACGCCCCACTCGGTATTTTTAAGAAGCGTTCCCGTCTTGGGTGCGCTGAAATATCCTCTCACCTCGCCGGGTGAGCCCGAAAGTCCTCTTACGACTCCGCTGATGGTAACACCTACGACAGAGCCGCGCTGCATGGGTACAAGCTTCCCCGTCGATGCGTCGCAAATGCCGTGTCCGAGTCCGCCGAACGCCATAGTTTCGGGCACGACGTAGGTGACCGTTCCTATTCCCGCGCCGCTATCCTTGACGTACATACCCGTCTTGTATTTTCCGTCCTCCGAGGACTTGACGGGCGTAAGGCGCGTATCCCTCGTCTTTCCGTCGCGCATATACGTCACACTTATGCTGCTTCCCGCACTTCTCTCGGCTAAATCCGAAAGGCAGGTTGCATCGGTAACGCTCTCGCCGTTTATTTTGACTATCACGTCACCGGGAGCTATTCCCGCATCCCGCGCAGGACATTTTTTAGCGCCGTCCGTCTTTATATCGCAAAGCTCGGTCACAACGACTCCGTCGGTCATAAACTTAACGCCAAACGGCATACCGCCGACGTAAAGCTCAAGTCCAGCGTAATCGGTTCCCGTTCTTGCCGTGGGGAGCGACTCGGTCGAATTACTGCCGAAAATAGGATAGTAACTTGAAAAGCCTCCAACGTATACGGCGTCGGCGCGAGCGCTCGACGCGCTTGACAAAAGTCCGCCGAACACCGCAAAAGCAAGCATCAGCGCGAGTGCGCATTTCAATACTTTTTTTGCCATATTCTTCCCTTTCTTGTTTTTTTCTGCGGTTTTTTCCGCATTATTATGTTGCTCTCCATCACTGTTTTGAATACGATGCAATATTGCGATTCTAAACCATATTTTCACCGCTTGGGAAAATATTTTTCGCTCGCGTAGCAAAATCTCCTTTAGTTTTGTCAGCCGTAAAATTTTTCTTTTTTGCAGTCTCCTTATTGACATTTTTTGCATAAAGTGATATAATTAGTTAGTTTTCTAACTAATTATTTTTTGGAGATAAAAAGCATGAAAAAACACGTTTGCAAGCCCCCGGAAAGAGCGGAGCTTAGCGATAATCCCGTAAAGCTTTGCAATGAAATTGCAAGGATCTTCCGCGCAAGAATGCGGGAGAGCTGTGATATAGACGGCGTTCTTTCCCAGCCCGGAGCGCGGCTCGTTCTCTCACTTCTCGCGATTGAGGACGGTTTAAGTCAGCGTTCTCTTGCCGAGCGCACGCACCTACGCGCGCCCACGGTAAGTCTTATAATTAAGAAAATGATCGACGAGGGCTACGTCGTCCTTAAGGGCGACGAGGCGGATATGCGCGTAAACCGCATATATCTTACCGAGCTCGGTCGCATAACCGACAAGAAAACTATCGAGCGCATCAAGGAAACCGACGCGATAGCGCTTCAAGGCGTGAGCGACGAGGAATGGCAGACGCTTATGCGCTTGCTTGGCAAAATTCGGTCGAATCTGCTTGAGGAAAAGGAGGAAAACTAATCCGTGCGAAGAATTTTTAAATATCTCAAGAAATACTCGCTTTTGGCGATCATCTCTCCGCTTCTTATGATAGGAGAGGTTACGGCTGACCTTTGCCTTCCCCGTCTTATGACGGTCATCGTGGACTGCGGTATAGGAGCGAACGGCGACGTTTCCTCGTCCGCGCTCGGCAGTACCGTTATGCGTACACTCTACGGCGAGGGGCAATACACCTCTATGCAAGTCATTATAACCTTTGGAATTCTCATGCTTCTTATTGTCCTCGTTGGCGGATTTTTCGGCGTGCTTTGCGCGTACACCGCCGCAAAGGCTTCGCAGGGCGTGGGCGACGACATAAGGCGCGACGCTTATGCAAAGGTCATGTCGCTCTCCATCGAGCAGACGGACAAGTTCACGACGGGCTCGCTCGTAACGCGTATGACAAACGACATCAGCATGATAATAGAATTCGTCGAGATGTTTTTGCGCATGCTCGTTCGCTCGCCTATGTTCTTCGTCGGCGGTCTTATCATGCTTCTCTCTCTTGACTTAAGCTTCGGTACGGTGCTTCTTTGCGCCTTCCCCGTGATGGTAATAATGCTCGCTCTCGTTCTCGGTCGCGCCGTTCCCATGTTCAGCGCTATACAGAAAAAGCTTGACCGTCTTAACTGCGTAGTTCAGGAAAACGTAACGGGAGCCAGAGTTATCAAGGCATACGTCAAGGAGGACTACGAGTCTGATCGCTTCGAGAAGGCAAACTCCGATCTGCGCGACACCAATATAAAGGTAGGTCGCATAATGGCGGTTATGAACCCCGTGCTTACCGTCGTAATGAACGCGGCAATTATCGCCGTCATCTATATCGGCGGCTGGCAGATACAGAACGTCGGCGGTACGGGTATGACCGCGGGCACGATAATGGCGGCTGTTACCTACATCACGCAGGTAATTATGTCAATTATGATGGTAACCATGATGTTCCAGTCCATCTCCCGCGCTATGGCGTCCGTCAAGCGCGTAAACGAGGTGCTTGATACCGAGCCCGTTATAAATTCAGGT
>JAZQTY010000286.1:0-5110 GCA_045631025.1 Eubacteriales bacterium | reverse complement strand
GGCAAGCTCGTCTGAAAGCTCCTTGACCGTAAGCCCGTGAGTCTCGTCCGTCTTTTCAAGAAAAATCTTCATAAGATATAAAAGCTTTAACTTTTGATTAGAGCTTTTCGCCATACCGACCTCCAAGATGAATATTTACGTACCAACTATATTCTACCATAAATCGGCGCGAAAATCAAGTATCTTAAAAATCTAAAAGCTTAAAGCGTTGCGATTGCGTAAACAACGGCGCCTATTACCATAAGCACGCCTGCTGCGACCGTTGCCATAGAAAATACGGAACAGTTGCAATTCTCGGAAACGATACCCATTTCCTTGTTCTCATCCATTACAGTCTTTCTTTCAAAATTCATTTCAGCATTCATTTTTAATACCTGCCTTTGTTTTGATTGCGAGAGTTTTTCATATATTCGTTCCTCTCTGCACCTTTATTATATCACATTCTATGTCCAAAAAGCAGGACAATGCTAAAATATTTTTACATTTTTCTTTCCTAATTCGGGTGTTTTAGTGTTTTTGTGCCGCAATTTTAGCATTTTTATTTCCATTTAAGGAATTTTAACGTTTTGCACTTTTAGAGCTTGTTCCCTTTGTTTTGCGGTTTATTCTAACAAAAAACGAAAGACGGCGGTGCGCAGAGTCCGCCGTCTTTCTACATTAGAAACACCAACAATATTTAATCAATAAATAATATTTTCTCGTTGTGTTCGTAATACCAAAAATTTGTATGAAGTTTTTTGGCTCCACCTTTTGTACACAAAAGGTGGAACGCGTCCTCCGAATCCCCCTCGCATCTTGCGCGAGTCACTGCGCGGACTGCCAAGCGGCGGGAGTGGTTCGGTTTTTCTTAAACCAAGCCGTATCCTTAAGCTTGGTATCGTTTGCAGAGAAAGCAAGCGTAACGTCGCCCGCTACGGAATACACGACGATATTTCCGTTCATAGAAGTAAACTCACCTTTTTCGTAATCAACGCAAAGCGTGGTTACGTAAACCTTGTCGGTATAAGGAGCGACACGATCTACGAAAGCCTGCGTCGGGAACTGGTTAGCATTTTTATCCGTATATTCGGGACTTCCCGCGCAGCAGCATACGCACACGATCTCGGGCTTTATAACCGAAAGCAGCGCCTCGCTTGACGATGTTTTAGAGCCGTGATGTCCCGCCTTATATAGCTTCACCTCGGGTAGAGCGTTCATCTCGACGAGCTTTTCCTCACCCTCCGCTTCGAGGTCGCCCGTAAAGAGATAGCTGTTTTTGCCGTCGTCTATAAGGGTACATACGGAATGGTCGTTTTCGTCACTTGCGCGGTTATAATAATAGTAGCTATCGAGCACCGTCAGAGTAATTCCCTTTCCAAGATCAAATTCGCCGCCCATTTCCACAGCCTCTGCCGCCGTGTAGTGCTTGGCGCCTTTGGCGATCTCGTCGTCACGCTCGCGAATATAATTCTTGTACTGCGTGCCGTTCTCCTTACCGGACGTGATCTGCGCAAAGTCGATTATGACCTCGCATTCATAAAGATCAAAAAGACTGTCCTTGTTCTCCGAGGTAGCAAAGCCCGCGTAGTGATCTTGGTGAGCGTGCGTAACTATAACGTACTCAAGCTTTCTATCGGTAACGTATTCATCTAAATATTCGTTAATAGTTTCAATGCTTGAGGCACGCGAGCCTGCATCGATAAGAATATCGTTATCTCCCGCCTTTATATAAGTACAGTCTCCCGTAAATTTGTTCCCAAGCTCAAGAAAATGTATTTGCAGCTCGCCCTCTGCAACGACGCTTGATATAGTATCCTTTTTGTTACCGTTGCCACCGTGGGAGTGCGAAGCTCCTCCGCCTCCTCCACCGCCTGACGTATCAAAATCGTAGCAGGACGTAAATGCGCAAGCGAGTGCAATCGCAAGCAATAAAGCTGATATCCTCGTAATAAGTTTTTTCATATATTTCTCCATAATTTTAAATGCACCGAACATATATATTGTAACACATTCCGACAAAATATTCAAGTGCCGCGCAGGCTTTTACACGCCGAGCTTTAAAAAAATATTTCAATCACTAAAAAGCTCTGCCTTGTATTATGCATATTGCCTAAAAAATGTTAATAAAAAATAAAATTTATAATTACTATTTACAATTCAGATACAATATGATATAATATAAGTGAAGATTAAGTCTTCAAAATATTTTCTCAAGGAGGCAACTACATGAAGATTACTATTGTTGGCAGACAAATGAACGTATGGGACGAAATGAAAGCCCTTATCGAGGACAAGCTCTCAAAGCTTGACAAGTACTTCGGCGACGAATGCAGCGCTACTGCAACGCTCAGCTCCAAGCACAATAAAAAATGCCTTGAGATTACGATCGTTTCCGCAGGAACGATCTTCCGCAGCGAAATTCAGGACGAAACGTTCAGAAACGCGCTTGACAGAGCGCTTTATTCAATAGAAAGACAAATAAGAAAGAATAAAACTCGTCTTGCAAAGCGCTTGCGCGCTGATGCCTTTGATTACGGAATAATAGACACGGGTGAGGACTTCGACGAGGAGCCCGAATTCACTATCCGCCGCAAGAGCTTCGCCATAAAGCCTATGTCGGTCGAGGAAGCTATCATGCAGATGAATCTGCTTGACCACGAATTCTTCGTTTATAAGGACGACTCCTCTGACGAGGTGTGCGTAGTTTATAAGCGCAGAGACGGCGACTACGGTCTTATATCAACACATGACTAATTTTCCTTTCTCTCCTTTTTCTTAAACGGGGCTGCTTCGTCAGAAGCAGCCCCAACCTTTATATATAAGGCTACTACAACTTAATAATATTTCTCTTAAATTTAAAAAAACTATTGAAAAATATCAAATTATGTGTTATAATAATGCGAACCGTTGAAGCTTTCGGGATCTTCTTACGAGAAACCGTTGGCGGAGGGGCTCTGGAGAATCTCCGTTTTTTGCGGAGTGCCGAAGGTGCAAGGCGATTTTCGCCGAATCTCTCAGGCAAAAGGACAGAGCAGGCAATAAATATGTCTGTATTGTTTTTCTTCAAGAGCCACTGAAGGTTTTCAGTGGTTATTTTTATTTTTTAAGGAGGCTTTATGGAAGCTTTTGAAAAATTTGTTGGTACGGTCAACGGATACCTGTCCAACTACATTCTCTTGATACTCCTTATCGGAGTAGGTCTTTTCTTCACCATCAGAACAAAATTCGTTCAGGTTCGCTGCTTCGGCGAGGGTATGAAAAAGGTGTTCGGTAACTTCTCTCTACGCGGCGGCAAGCAGGAGGGCGGTATGTCCTCGTTCCAGGCTCTAGCAACCGCCATCGCGGCTCAAGTTGGTACCGGCAACATCGTCGGTGCGTGCGGCGCAATTCTTATCGGCGGTCCCGGCGCTATCTTCTGGATGTGGGTGATCGCATTTCTCGGAATGGCTACGATCTACGCAGAGGCAGTACTCGCGCAGAAAACCCGTGTTGTAAACCCCGACGGCTCGGTTTCGGGCGGACCTATTTACTACATCAAAGCGGCATTCAAGGGCAAGTTCGGCAAGTTCCTTGCGGCATTTTTCGCAGTTGCTACCATCCTTTCCCTCGGCTTTATGGGCGCTATGGTTCAGTCTAACTCCATCGGCGGTGTGGTAACCAACGCAATAACACAGACCTCAGGCTGGAGCCACAGCTTTAATCTTGGAAGCTTCGAAGTAAATACCGTAGCTCTCATCGTAGGCGCGGTCGTTGCAATCCTTTCCGCAGTTATCTTCCTCGGCGGCGTTAACCGTATCGCGTCCGTAACTGAGAAGATAGTTCCCGTTATGGCAGGTCTTTACATCGTAGGCGCTCTTTTCGTTCTTATCATTCGTATTGAGTACGTTCCCGAGGCTTTCGGAATGATATTCAAGTATGCGTTCAACCCCAATGCACTCATAGGCGGTGGTATCGGAGCGGCACTCATGGCAGCTCTCAGCAACGGCGCAAAGCGCGGTCTGTTCTCCAATGAAGCAGGTATGGGTTCGACCCCTCACGCGCACGCTCTCGCAAAGGTTAAGGATCCTCACGAGCAGGGTGTTTCCGCTATGATAGGCGTGTTTATAGACACATTCGTAGTCCTCAACCTCACCGCTCTCGTAGTTATCTCTACTCTCTACGCAGGCGGCGGTCAGCTTGCTGATGCTGCAAGCTACGGCATCAGAGCAGACGGCACGCAGGGACTTCTCGCTTCTGTTGCTGCAATATTCAAGCAGGATACGCTCGCACAGACTGCCTTCGGCAATGCGTTCGGCGAAGTATTCGGCGCGACCGCAGGAACTATCATCGGTAACGTATTCGTTGCTGTTTGCCTCTTCTTCTTCGCGTTCTCCACTATCCTTGGCTGGAATCTTTTTGGTAAGATCAACTTCGAGTATCTTTTCAAGAAGAAATCTCTTATCGTGTTCTCTATCGTGGCGTTGCTCTTTATCTTCGTAGGATCAGTTCTTAAGGTATCTCTCGTTTGGGAGCTTATGGACTTCTTTAACTACCTTATGGTTCTTCCTAACGCTATCGCCCTCTTCGCCCTCTCCTCTACGGTTGCCAAGTGCGCTAACCGCAAAAAGAAGGACAGACTTGAGGACGCGGGGGACACTATTTAACGCTTTTTTGAAACGGACGCGTTCCACCTTTTTCAGAGAATACCTACGCTTCGCTTCGGTCCATGAACTGCGTTCATGATCGGTGGAGCCAAAAAACTTTATACAAAAAATTATTAGACAAACACATCGAAAAAATATTATTCATTGGTTGAATATTGTTGGTATATTTTGATGTAGAAAGACGGCGGACTCTACGCACCGCCGTCTTTCGTTTTTGTTTTAAACGGACAGTCGAGGACGCCTGTCCCTACAATCTGTAAATTAAAATATGGCTCTTACAATTATTTTTGGTGTAAAATTAAACAAAAAATATAAGAGCTTGCTTATCTTAACAATCTGTAGGGACAGGCGTCCTCGACTGTCCGAAAAAATACCCCTTACGCACAAATAAAATTTTATTGCGCAAGACTTTGGTTACACGTAGGGCGGTGGCTTGCTGCCGCCGTTACAAAAGACGTCAATTTAATATACGGCGGGAGATAAACCCC
>JAZQTY010000285.1:0-2349 GCA_045631025.1 Eubacteriales bacterium | reverse complement strand
CATCAGAGGTGCTACAATCAGAGCCACCACAGCGGGACGCATAGCACGGAAGGCGGCATCTACATATCTATTTTCGCGCACCTCCACAAAGAATAGCGCCAACAACAGAATCACGATAAACGATCAAGCAAAAAAAATTATTTGACACGTCACGTGCTTTCCAGAATGCACCTCGTGCCCAAGGGAGATCCCGTTGCATATGACGTTTCTCCGGACGGAAGCATGATCTATTATTTTGATCCGACGAGAGTCGAGGAGGCGTCTCCGGATACGTGGTATTTTCCGCGCTCCAAGCGCGAAACGATGACACTGCCCGGCGGTAGCATTATCGAACGCATGAGCGTTAAAAACGCAGCTGCGCGAGGATATTATACTGCAGAGCGACTTGAGCGTATGCATTATGAAACGGTTGAGGAGCCTGTCGCATACACCTACAAGGCGGACAAGTCTATCCTTTATTTTTACGATAAAAGGACGGCGAAAAGACTTCCGCTTATGTGCGCACAGTGCGGAAAGGATGTAAGATACCGCAAGAAGCTGTGCCGTGAGTGCTACGAAAAGGATCTGGCTATACGTCGCACAGAGGGCAACGCATACAGAGCCGCAAGCTACGGAATGGATCGCGCAAAGGTGCTTTTCTTTGATCTTGAGCTCACGGGCTTTTACGATCACGACGAGATACTCTCGATTACTATCGTTGACGGATTTGGAAATATGATAATGGATACTCTCGTAAAGCCGGTATCTACAAAGAGCTGGAAGCGCACCGAGGAGATACATAGGATAACTCCCGCCATGGTTAAGGACGCTCCTGTTCTTGACGAGCTTGTTCCGAGACTCAAGGAGATATTTGCGGGCGCAGAAAATATAATCGCGTACGGCGTATCTACCGATTACAGTCATATAAAGAAGATTTATAGCGAGGGTAAGGAGCGCGAGGACTTCCACGCGAAGATCAAATGCTGCGCAAACGAGTTTGTTAGATATACCCATGAGAACAGACCTGATCTGCTTCACGCATCGCTTACCGACGCTATGAGCTGCTTCGAGATAGAGTGGGAGGGCGTTGCTCACTCCTCGATCGCCGATACGCTCGGCTGCCGTAAGGTATGGGAGGCTCTTTTCCCGAATTACTACTGCAATTAAATCGGAGGCGTTATGGATAGACTTTTTGGGCTTGATAGCGTAAGTGCTCACGACGAGTCGCTTGAATTGCTAATGACCGTTTACAATTCTGCAGAGCAGGCTGTCGTAGAGAGTATTCTCAACGACGCAGAGATACCGTATCTTGTAAAGGAGCGCGGCGCGGGAAGCAGCGTAAAGGTAATTACGGGCTTTTCTATGTACGGTACGGATATTTTCGTTCGCCGCGAGCAGCTTGACGAGGCAAAGGCAATTTTTGAGTCGGCGGAGTTCGTAGAGGGAGAAACGGAGAGCGACAATGATTAAGGAAATATTGCTTTGCAAATACGGCGAGATAGTTCTCAAGGGAGCAAACCGCAAGTATTTCGAGGATATGCTTACCAAGGAAATGAAAAAGCGCGCCAAGGCTTACGGTAGCTTTGACGTTTACCGTGCGCAGAGCACGATATACATAGAGCCCAAGGACGATATGGCAGACGTTGACGGAATGTTCGTCGCCGCGTCAAAGGTGTTCGGTATCGTTGCTATATCCCGTGCGGCGGTTTGCGAAAAGAATATGGACGACATCGCAAAAGTTACGCGTGAGTATATTCCGCAGTTTCTTGATGGGAAGAGAACCTTTAAGGTAGAAGCAAAGCGCTCGGACAAGAGCTTTGCTCTCGACTCTATGGAAATTTCGAGAGATATAGGCGGAGTCGTGCTTGACAGCTGTCCGCGTATCAAGGTTGACGTCCATAATCCGGACGTCATCGTTAAGGTGGAGATAAGAGAGTTCGGCGCTTACGTCAGTGCAGGACAGTTTAAGGGCGCGGGCGGTATGCCCGTCGGAACCAACGACCGCGGCTTGCTGTTGCTTTCAGGTGGAATTGATTCTCCCGTTGCCGGATATATGATAGCGAAGCGCGGCGTGCGTATTGATGCTATTCATTTTGAGTCATTTCCTTATACGAGCGAGAGAGCAAGAGAAAAGGTGCTTGAGCTTGCACGCATAGTTTCCGAATACGCAGGGGATATATACGTTCATATCGTGTCTCTTACGCATATTCAAGAGGAGCTCGTCAAGGCTTGTGACGAGGATTATTTCACCCTCCTGCTTCGCCACTTTATGATGAAGCTCGCGCAACGTTGTGCTGAGGAATTTGGTTGCGGTGCTCTTGTCACGGGCGAAAGCCTGGGTCAGGTGGCAAGCAAGTCGGAGGCCAAGCG
>JAZQTY010000284.1:0-2631 GCA_045631025.1 Eubacteriales bacterium | reverse complement strand
AGAGACCGTCCTCGGAGTAACGGAATACAAGGCTACGGCGAAGGTTAAAGCAAAGGTTTAATATAGCAAAATTAAAAGAGGTTGATCAAATCGATCAACCTCTTTTCGTTATATAAAGTTTTATCCACGTTAAAAGGCTTTTACCGTTTTTTTGAAAACCTCGCCTCTCTCGGCAAAATTTTTAAATGCGTCGAAGCTTGCGGATGCAGGCGAAAGCAACACCGCGTCTCCGTCTTTGGCGCTCTCTCGCGCAAAGCGAACGGCTTCTCCAAAGTCCGAGTTGTACGCGAGGATTATATTTTTGCCTTTTCCCGTCAACGCGCGGTATTTTTCTATTTCCGCGCCTATCTTCTGCCCCGTTGCTCCCGTAAGCGAGACCGTATGCACACCGCCGTGCTCAACGATAGCATAGGCAAGCGGAGCGTAGGGTATTTTCTTATCGTAACCACCGCAGATAAGCACTATACTGCGTCCCGCCATAGCGGAAAGCGCCGCTGCCGTGCGCGTGGGAGAGGAATCTATCGATGAATTGTAATACGACACTCCGTCAAGCTCTCTGACAAGCTCAAGTCGGTGTTCAACACCGCTAAAATCTCTTGCGACGGATGAATAAACCGAGTAATCCACCGTGCCGTAGGTAAGCGCCATCGCTGTCATAAAATTCTCGACGTTGTGCTGACCGGGCACCTTAATTTCAGATACCGACAGCAAGGGAGTCTTGCAGTTTCTGTCAGCTGTGCAAATATAGTCGCCGTCCACAAAAAAGGCTCGGGCGTTATCAGTTTTAGCAAAGCCTTCGAATATTTCCTCAAAGGAATGCTTTTTAGAGGAAAACAGTATTATTTCAAGATCGTTTCGCAAGGCGTATTCTTTTGCGATATTTAGAGTGCGCTCGCAATCCGCATTAGTAACGAGCCTTTCCGTATTCTTCCCTACGATATTTTTCTTCGCGCTTACGTACTCGTCCATATCCACGTGCCAATCAAGGTGATTTGGAGACACGTTCGTTATCGCTACGTACCTTGGGGTATTGCGAATCCCCATAAGCTGAAAGCTCGAAAGCTCAAGCACGGCATTATCATCGTAGGTCATCTCGCCGCATTTCGTAAGCAGAGGGGTGCCGATATTTCCACCTACGAAAGTATTTCCCTTTCCCGATCTTCTGCATTCCTCTGTTAAAAACAGCCCCGTGAGCGTCGTCGAGGTCGTTTTCCCATCGCTTCCCGTGATTGCGTAAGTCTTGGCGGGAGTCAAACGCAAAAACAGCTCCATCTCCGAGGTTATCTCTGCTCCCTCGCTTGCCGTTATACGATCGGGACGAATGCCCGGAGAACGGAATACAAGCTCGCCCTCTATGCCCTCAAAGCTACCTGTCGAAAAAAAACGCACTCCGCTCTTTGCAAGCTCCTCGGCTTCTTTTCCAAGCGCTCTTACCTCCGCTTTGTCATAAACTGCGAGCGGCAATCCCGCCTTTGCAATCACCTTGGCAAGCGGAAAATTGGATACACCGAGTCCAAGGATAGTGCACCGCCTTCCATTTATATATTCAATTAAGCTGACGTTATCCATAAGTCCTCCAAGCCCCAAATACGGGGGCAATATATATTATATAATCCATTGGTGGATTATGCAAGTATATTTTTTCCGAATTAACCGTTTTTTTACACAAAAACCTAAAAAAGCCCTTTTCAAAACAGAAATTTTATGATAGAATATAATAGTATACTTATATTTTTGGAAGGTAATATAATGGCGGCAAAAAATACGGCAAAGAGTCAGTACAATGACCAAAGTATAAAGGCGCTCAAGGGCGCGGACAGAGTAAGAAAGCGCCCGGGCGTTATTTTCGGCTCGGACGGTCTTGAGGGCTGCGAGCACTCCTTCTTTGAGATACTCTCAAACTCCGTTGACGAGGCTCGCGAGGGTCACGGAAACGTAATAAAGGTCATAGCGTATAACGACCGCTCTATCTCCGTTGACGACCATGGACGCGGAGTTCCGCTCGGATATAACGAGGCGGAGGGGCGCTGGAACTGGGATCTCATTTACTGCGAGCTTTACGCAGGCGGTAAGTATGACAACAATAACGGCGACTCCGCATACGAGTTTTCTCTCGGTCTTAACGGTCTTGGCGCGTGCGCTACGCAGTACTCCTCCGAATTTATGGACGTTTATTCCTACGATGGCATAAACGAATACAAGATAAGCTTCCGTCGTGGCGAGCCCGTGACCGAGCTTTTGACGCGCCCTCTCGATAAAAAGGAACGAAGAACGGGAACGGTCATTCATTGGCGCCCCGACATCGAGGTCTTTACCGATATAAACATTCCCGTCGAGTTTTTTGAGGAAACAATGCGCCGTCAGTCGGTCGTAAACGCGGGAATTAAGTTCGTGCTTGAGCACCAGGGCACGGACGGGAAATTCGAATCAAAGGAATTTTTCTACGAGAACGGCATTTCCGACTATATCGCGGAGCTTGCGGGCACGTCAAGTCTTACGCAGCCCGTGCTCTGGCATCTGGAAACGCAGGGCCGCGACCGCGCGGACAAGGATGAGTACAAGCTTAAGGCGGACTTCTCCTTCTGCGTGTCAAACAACGCCGCAATGACGGAGTACTACCACAACTCAAGC
>JAZQTY010000283.1:0-4224 GCA_045631025.1 Eubacteriales bacterium | reverse complement strand
TGATTTAGTAAGGCTGTATTCTGAAGCAGGTTATAGCGGAATGGTGATAACCGATCACTATTTTTCTACGTTCTACGAATGGTTCAAGGACGAGATATTTAACGCCGATCACAAAAAAATCATCGATAGGCAGCTTAAAGGATATTTTGCGGCTCGAAACGAAGGCGAGAAAAGGGGATTTACCGTGCTTTGCGGCACGGAGGTTCGTTTTGACGGCACTATAAACGATTATCTGATTTATGGGCTTGAGGAGGACGATTTTTATAGGCTTCCGCTTTTAAATCGCTTGAAAAATTTAGAGGAGCTTTTGGACGTGTTGCCGTCCGAGGCGATCGTTGTGCAAGCTCATCCTTTTCGAGATAATATGACGGTGACGTCCCCGAAGCTGTTGAACGGAATAGAGGTTTACAACGGAGGAACCGAGAGCTTCAGAAACGAGATGGCGAAATCGTACGCTGCGCATTACGGAAAGATCATGACGTCCGGCTCGGATATTCATAATATCAAGGCGCTCGCAAAGGGCGGAATACTCACGAGATGCAATATTCGCAACTCAAAGGATCTGGTGGAGACCTTGAAGAGCGGAGAATACGGCTTGATAACACAATAAAAAATAGCGATAAAATTCACGAGGCAGTAACCGTATCGGTTACTGCCTCGTGCTTTTTACGTTGAGTTATCTATGTACCTGTCTGAATTTAAGCGAAAAAGATATGCCTAACCGTTCGCCGAGTGCAATATGCGGGAAATATCAACGTCGGAGATAACGTCGTCAATATCCGAGATGTTTCCCATATTGTAAAAGTAGGTCTTACCGAGCTTACTGCTGTCGCAAAGAAGGATTTTCTTTGCGCTTTGCTCAAACATAACGCGGCGAATATTGGCTTCCTCTATTGCGTTGTCGGTCATTCTTCCTTTTTCGTCCAAGCCGTGGCAGGAGAAAAACAGAATATCCGCGTTTACGTTTCTTACGAAATCCTCGGCTTGCTTGCCTACGTAGGAATAAGAGTGTATTATCATCTGCCCACCCGTGCAAAAGGTGCGTATATTTGATTCTGCAAGCGCAACGGCAGTCTTTGCTCCGCTTGTAATAACCGTAAGATTTTTAAAATGAGATAAAAACGGAACTATATGATACGCGCTCGTAGAGCCGTCAAGCATTATCACCATTCCGTCCTCTATCAAGGCAGCTGCCTTGCGCCCCATTTCGCTTTTTGCGATGCTCTTTTCGTTTTCACGAAGAAAAAACGGAATTTCACGGTAAGCGGCGGCAGTATTTATGATTGCCCCGCCGTGAACCTTCGTTATTATTCCTTTGTTATGAAGCTCTGTGAAATCGCGCCGCACGGTCGGCTCGCTTACGAAAAGCTTTTTTGCCAGCTCCTTTACGCTGATCGAGGGATCAGCTCTTAATTCTTCAAGTATCAGCTTGTGTCTTTCTTCAATCATCATTTTGATTTTCTCCGCTTGTATTTGTGATTATTTGTGATTATATCTGATAATATAAATGATTATTTGTAATATTTCTTGGCGTATATTGATTATTTGATAAATTTATGGTTTAATTATAATATAAATAATCAAATTTGTCAATAGGAGGATATATTATGAAAACAAAAGCCGTAAGACTTTACGGAGAACTTGATATGAGATTTGAGGAGTTTGAGCTGCCCGAGCTTGGTAAGGACGAGGTGCTTATCAGGGTAGTTACGGATTCGCTTTGCGCGTCTACGTATAAAGCGGTTAAGCAGGGAGCGAAGCATAAAAGAGTGCCTCCGGATATTGCAGAAAAGCCTATAATTATCGGGCACGAGCTTTGCGGAGATATCGTTGCGGTCGGCGAGAATATAAAAGATAAGTGGAAGGAAGGACAGAAGATAGTCATTCAGCCCGCATTAAAGCTTGAATCGGGCTACGATCCCGGATATTCATATCAGTACGTTGGCGGAAGCGCGACCTACTGCGTAGTTCCGTCCATAGTAATGGAAAGGGGCTGTCTTATTCCTTACGAGGGAGATAACTATTTCGGTGGCTCTTTGGTAGAGTCGTTAGGATGCGTGCTTCGCGGGTACAAGGGATTTTATCATACGGATTATTCCAATTACGTCCGTACGGACGGAGCAAAGAGAGGCGGAAAGCTCGCAATTCTCGGAGGCGCCGGACCTATGGGCATTGGTGCAGTTGAGCTTGCGTTCGGATATGCGGGAGTATCGCAGGTAGTGGTTACCGACCTGTCGCAGGAAAGACTTGACTACGCGGCGGCAAAGTGCTCTCCCGAAACAGCGGCAAAGCACGGCTGTAAGCTGACGTATCTCAACACCTCAAACGTAGAGGATCCCGTCAAGCTTCTCAAGGAGATTTCCGACGGCGGATTTGACGACGTATTCGTGATGGTGCCCGTGCCTGCGCTCTTCACGATGGCAGAGGAGATCTGCAGAGAGGACGGTTGCGTCAATTTCTTTGCGGGACCTGCCGTACATAATATGCAGGGCTCCATCAATCTTTACCGAATACATTACGATGGAATACACGTCGTTGGAACTGCGGGCAGTATCCCCGAGGACACGGTGGATACCATACGCCTCATAGAGCAGGGTAAGGTTGACGTTGGCGCTATCGTGTCGCACATACTCGGACTTCGCGCCGTCCCCGATGCAATACTCGCTATGGAAAAGCCGGGAGGCGCAAAGAAGGTGTGCTATACGGGAATAGATATTCCTATGGTTGCCGTTGACGACCTTGAGACGCTCGGCGAGGATAACGAGCTTTACCGAGAGCTTGGAAAAATAGTAAAGAAGAACGGCGGACTGTGGTGCGCCGAGGCGGAAAAATATCTGCTTGAAAACGGCCCTAAAATTTAAAAAGGAGAGGTCCTTATGAAGATCATAACGATAACCCTGAATCCTGCGTTTGACGTTCACTGTTACGCAGAGCATTTTAATCCCTTTCACGAGAATCTTGCAAGGATAACCGAGAGGTCGGCGGGAGGAAAGGGCGTTAATATATCTCGTGCGCTTACGGCAAACGGAGTCGAGAATACGGCTATCACGGTGCTTGGAGATGAAAACGCAGACGATTTTCGCCGTTGCCTTTCGGAATACGGCATGAACGTTAAGGAAATAGTAGTTAAAGGGCGTATCAGGGAGAATTTAACGCTCCACACGAGCGATTCTCCCGAAACGAGAATAAGCTTTTCGGGCTTTGATGCCGATGACGCTTTGCTCGAGAGGGTAGAAGAGGCTCTGGCGGATATGCTTGACGGCGATACGGTCGTGACCTTTACGGGCAGAGTTCCCGAGGGAATAACGCTTCGTGCGGTAAAGAAAATGCTTATTGACATGAGTGAAAAGGGCGTAAAGGTAGTAATTGACTCCAAATCCTTTGGAATACAAGACCTTATAGATTGCCGTCCTTGGCTTATAAAGCCCAACGACGAGGAGATAGTCGATTATTGCGATGCGCGGATAGACAGTCTTACGGATGCGGCGGACGCGGCAGAGGAACTTCGAAGGCTGGGCATTGAAAACGTTATGATAAGTCTTGGAGGGAAGGGCGCGGTGCTCGCTTGCGAGGGTGGCAGGCTTGCAGCCGAAGCGCCTGCCGTAAAGGTGTTGTCTACCATCGGAGCGGGAGACAGCTCCATAGGAGGCTTTTTAGCGGCTATGAAGAACGGAGGCTCGTATTCCGATATGCTCAAGAGCGCGGTATGCTACGGCAGTGCGGCTTGTATGACGGCAGGAACCGAGCCGCCTTTGAAAAAAAGCGTTGAAGAACTGTTAGATAAAGTGCGGGTAAATCGTATATAAGCTGACGGATAAATTCCGGTTTTTTGGCGTAATTTACTGTAAAATACGCTTAAGAAGCGATAGGATTTTTGACGGCAAAAAAAATATAAAAAAAATCCAAAAAAATTATAAAAAACTATTGACATTAAGTTTTATTTGTGGTATAATACCAACGTTGCAGCAAAGAACGGCAAAAAACGGCTTGATAACAGGCTGTGTCGTTCCTCAAAATCGCTAACAACCGTTCAAGTTTATATGCACCTTTAGCTCAGTTGGTAGAGCAACTGACTCTTAATCAGTGGGTCCCGGGTTCGAATCCCTGAAGGTGCACCATAAAGCTTGAACGGTTTTTTATTTTTTTGTTTTGCACCTTCAGGGATATCTCACCGCGGGAAGTTGCTTCGCAACCCCGTGTTCAGAATCCGGCGTACGCGCTGTG
>JAZQTY010000282.1:0-16212 GCA_045631025.1 Eubacteriales bacterium | reverse complement strand
GGCGGAATGGGAAGCATCAACGGCTCTATTATATCGGCGGTCGTTATCACGTTCCTTAACCGCTATCTTGCGAACGTGCTTACGGGTAACCTCGCGGTACTTAAGGACCTTATATACGCGCTTATCCTTATCGTTATCGTTATTTATAATAACGCGCCCCAGCTCAAGAATTTCAGAGAAAAGTACAATTTGAACGTTCTCACCCAAAAGATCAAGGGCAAAATTGCGAGTAAGAAAAAGGCGAAAAACGTAAAGGAGGATGCTTGATATGGAAAACAATCAGAACGTATCCTTCGAGCCGATCGCTGAAAAGGAGATAGTCTTAAAGACTAACCACCTTTGCATACAGTTCGGCGGACTTAAGGCGGTCGACGACGTAAACCTTGAGATTAGAAAGGGCGAGCTTTACGGCCTTATCGGACCTAACGGCGCGGGAAAGACGACGGTATTTAACATTCTCACGGGCGTTTATAAGCCCACCTCCGGCAGAGTAGTCCTCTGCGGAGAGGATATAACGGGCAAGGCGCCTGCGACGGTCAACAAAAAGGGAATCGCGAGAACCTTCCAGAACATAAGACTTTTCGATAAGCTTACTGTTCTTGAAAACGTAATGGTTGGTCTTGGAAATCAGATTCCTTGCAGTATATTTGAGTCTGTTTTCAGACTTCCCCGCCATTTTAAAACCGAGAAGAAATACCGCGAGGAGGCGATGGCGCTTCTTAAGGTGTTCAATCTCGACGCGTATGCCGACACGCTTGCGTCCAATCTTCCCTACGGAAAGCAGAGAAAGCTTGAGATCGCCCGCGCTATGGCGACAAACCCCAAGCTTTTGCTTCTTGACGAGCCTGCAGCGGGAATGAATCCCAACGAAACGCAGGAGCTTATGGACGATATTACCTTCATTCGTGAAAAATTCGATATGACTATTCTGCTTATCGAGCACGATATGCGTCTTGTCGGCGGTATTTGCGAGAAGCTGACGGTGCTTAATTTCGGTACGGAGCTTGCGAAGGGTAATACCCAAGAGGTGCTTAACGACCCCGAGGTCGTAAAGGCATATCTCGGTACGTAATAAGGAGGCAAAAATGTCAGAAATTCTACTTGAGGTTAATGACCTGCACGTGTCATACGGTGTTATCCGCGCTCTTAAGGGTATTTCCTTTAAGGTTGAAAAGGGAGAGATCGTTTCTCTTATAGGAGCGAACGGCGCGGGAAAGACCACGACGCTGCATACCCTTACGGGACTTTTGCATCCCACACACGGCTCTATCGTTTATAAGGGCAAGGATATTACCAAGGTGCCTGCGCACAAAATAGTTACGATGGGACTTGTTCACGTTCCCGAGGGACGCAGAATATTCCAAAATTTGAGCGTATACGATAATCTTAAAATGGGCGCTTACGCTCAAAAGGACAAGGCGAAGATAGCGGCTAATATGGAGCTCGTGTTCAATCTTTTTCCCCGTCTTTGCGAGAGAAAAAAGCAAATTGCAGGTACGCTTTCGGGCGGTGAGCAGCAGATGCTCGCGATGGGCAGAGCGCTTTTGTCCGATCCCGAAATGGTGGTTCTTGACGAGCCTTCTATGGGACTTTCTCCCTTGCTCGTTTCCGAGGTCTTTGAGATTATAAAGACCTTCCGTGAAAACGGAAAAACGGTGCTTCTCGTTGAGCAGAACGCAAAAAAGGCGATGTCTATCTCAGACCGCGTTTACGTTCTCGAAACCGGTTCTATAAAGACCGAGGGTAAAGCGAGCGATCTTATCAACGACGAAAGCATAAGAAAAGCATATTTAGGAGAATAATTATGAAAAAGATTATTGCAATGATTCTTTGCGCATTGATGCTTTGCTTTGTTCTTTCCTCCTGCACTTCGGGTGGCGATACGGTAGTTGGCGGCGACACAGTCGGCGGCAGCGACGCTCCTGAAAGCGAAGAAAAGGGATTTTTTGATAAGGTTGAGGATTTTGTTAATGGCATATTCGGAAATGATGACGCTGATCAAGCTCCGAATGAGGAGTCTGATATCACGCCTAATCCCGAAACCGATGCCGAAACAAACGCCGATTTCAATGACGATAAAAATTGGACCGGAATTTACTAAAAAAATAACCGCTTTCGCAGTAGCGAAAGCGGTTATTTTTTGTGTTTATTTGGTTCCGAAGAGCCTGTCGCCTGCGTCTCCGAGTCCCGGAAGAATATATCCGTGCTCGTTGAGGCATCTGTCAACTGTTGAAACGTATATGTTTACGTCGGGGTGAGCCTCTGCAACCTTGGTAATTCCCTCGGGAGCGCCTATGATAGACATAAGCTTAATGTGCTTGCAGCCCTTGTCCTTTAAGAGCTGTATAGCGTCACAAGCGCTTCCACCCGTTGCGAGCATAGGATCGACTATAACTACGAGTTTGTGCTCTATGTCGCAAGGAAGCTTGCAATAATACGTCTCGGGCATTAACGTTTCTTCGTTTCTGTACATTCCGATATGTCCTACCTTTGCGGAGGGGAACAGCACGTGCACGCCGTTCACCATGCCAAGTCCTGCGCGGAGAATCGGAACGATTACGATGGAGTTGTCCGTAACGACTCGCTGCTTGCAGACCTCCAACGGAGTTTTAACCTCGATTTCGGTAGTAGAAACGCCATCCTTGAGGCTTTCGTAGGTCATAAGCGTGGTGATTTCCTCAACGAGCTCGCGAAACTCCTTCATACTTGTCTTTTCGTCACGGAGAATCGCAATTTTGTGGCGTATGAGCGGATGATCAAAAACAATAACGTTTTTGTAGTCTTTCATGATTGGTTATACCTCTTATTTTTTCTTGATTTTGGTCAAAAGCGTATTTACGATGATGCCGAGAATCAGTGCGCAAGCTATGGAGGTAATGTATACCTGACCGATCTTCATAGCCATGCCGCCGATACCGGGAATGAGAATTGCGGATATGGTGAACAGATTTGCGTTATCCTCAAGGTCGACCTTCTGAAGCATCTTCAAGCCCGAAACGGCGATAAATCCGTAAAGCGTTACGCAAACGCCACCCATTACGCACTCGGGAATGGAATCAAGAAATGCTACGAAAGGTGATATAAAGGAGACGAGAATTGCGAGAACTGCAGTTGCGGTTATAGTAATTACGGAAGCGTTGCGCGTGATAGCGACGCAACCAACGGACTCGCCATACGTCGTATTGGGGCAACCGCCGAAGATAGCGCCTGCTATCGAGCCGACACCGTCTCCGAGAAGCGTGCGGTGGAGACCGGGCTTCTCAAGAAGATCCTCGCCGATTATAGAGGAAAGATTCTTGTGGTCTGCGATATGCTCTGCGAAAACGACGAAAGCTACGGGAACGTAAGCGACTGCGATAGTAGCAAGATAGCTCCACTTGAAATCGCTTATGCCGCCAAGAGGCTTAAGGAAGCTGAATTCGGGAACGGAAAGGAACGTGCCGAGGTCTACGCCATTGGCTACGAGGCTGGTGAAGGGTGTGAAATCAATAACCTTCATTGCGTCGATGCCGGCGGTATGTCCGATAACCGTGAGGATAAGTGCGATCGCGTAGCCTGCAAGAACGCCTATGATAAAGGGAATAAGCTTGGTCATTTTTTTGCCGTAGGTCGAGCAAAGAACTACTGCTAAAAGCGTAACGATAGCACACGCAAAGGCGCACCAAACGTTTGCTGTCATAATGAACTCGCCGTCATCGGTTCTCGTAGCAGCGTAAGAGAAGATTCCGCTTACTGCAGAGCCGGAAAGTGAAAGACCGATAAGAGCAACCGTTGGGCCGATAACTACGGCGGGCATTAGCTTGTTTATCCAATTTACGCCCGCAAGCTTGACTATAAGCGCGAGAATTGCGTATACGATGCCGGCAAACGCAGCACCGATTATAAGTCCGAGATAACCGAGACTCATCGAAACGCCGCCTGCGAAGGCTGCGATCATTGGTCTTATGAACGCGAACGAAGAGCCGAGGAATACGGGGCTTCTGAATTTTGTGAGGAGCTGATAAACGAGAGTGCCTATTCCTGCGCCAAACATAGCGGCAGATGCGGACATTCCTGCGCCGGTTGCGCTGTTTACCATTGCGGGCACCGCAATAGTTGCGGCGATGATAGCCAACAGCTGTTGAAATGCGAAAATCAGCAGTTGGTTAAACCGAGGCTTGTCTTTGATGTCGTAGACGAGATTTTTTGTCATTTTTATTCTCCTTCTTGGAAGCTTTTATTGTTCGACTGAATCTTCCATCAAGCACAATTATATCACAAATGCCATATAAAAGTCAATGTTATATTTGAAATTTGTTACGTTTTGACAGTTTCGACAAATAACGTCAAAAAGCAGAGCTGTTTCGCTTGAAAATAGCTCTGCTTTTTGTGCATATTTGAGAATGCGTGTTTTGGGCGTTGATTATTGTTAAATAGGAAGCTCTGCGGTTCCCTCGAACGCCTTGTAGGTTTTTTCTGCTTTTGCTTCCAAGCAAAGGTTGGCAATGCAGCCGTCCAGGGTATCGTAAAGCTTGGAGTGCATAGAGCGGTATGCTCCTGCGGAGATGGGCATGAGAAGAATTTGCGGTTCTGTGTATTTGTAAAAATCAACACAAAAAGCGTCACACAAAGCGTGGTGAGGCATTTGTAAAATATCACACTTTAATTTCTTTGCGTATCTCCATGCGGTTATCTGCATGCTGCGCCTGTATGCATCTCCGGTCACCATTACTTTTTTCTCGTTTCCGCTGACCGTGAATATAAGAGACAGATAGTTCATATTGCCGCCGCTCGTGTTAATAACCGAGCAATCGTCGGGGACGTATAGAAAATGCACGATAACGTCATCTAAAGTGACAAGCTGGTCGCGCCTCGGCTCGACGCGCTCTGCGCCCATTTGCGTACATACCTCGCGCATTTCGGCGTTCGCTCCGTCCAAAATGTTAGGCACGCCCTTGCTGTTGCAAAAATCGTCGGGAAATAAATATATAAATTTTTTAACGCAAATGCGATTTTTTAACGCCTCGTTCTTGCTTATTTCCTTGATGGCTCCGTAATGGTCGAGATGCGGATGCGTGATTATCCAATATTCGATTTCAGGTACTCCTTTTCTCGAATAGCTCTCCAAAAGCTTTACGAGCTCCTCGGCGTCGTTTGGTTGACCGCCGTCAACTACGAGCATTTTTCCTTTGCCCGTAACTATCAAGTCTCCCAAGCCTGCGGCAGGCCAACCCGACTCACTGTTGAACGGACCGTCGTACAGCGAATCTCTCGTCATATACTGAATAAATTTTGCCATAATTTCCTCCAATTTGCACTTAAGATTTATTTAGCATTCGCTTTTTGTATTTTTGCGGAGAGGTTCCGCTGATTGATACGAAAACCTTGCGGAAATACTCCGCGCTCGAAAAGAACAAAAGGCTTGAGACGTCTTCAACGGACAGGTTTTCAGCGAGCATTTTTTGCGCAAGCTCTATTTTCTTTGCCGTTATATATTTGTGGGGCGGCATATCGAACTCCTTGACGAACATTCGGTGTACCGTTCGTCTGCTGACGTAAAACGCGTTGCTTAAGGTGTCCACGGTAACGTCGCTTTGCAGAAGGTTATTGTCGATATAGTGTACCATGTCGGGGACTTTATTACGGAGTATTTGAGCCTTGTGAAGAGCAGAGAGCGTTTGACGTTCTTCTTGAGCTTATTCACAGTAAGAATGACAGCTTCGACTGCGGAATTTTGGGAATGCATACCATTTTCCACGTTCTGTCAAGATTTGGAAAAGGTGAGCTTGCCTTTAAGATGATAACGAAGAAGGAATATCCGTCTTACGGATGCTTGATAGAGAACGGAGATACTTCCTTTGTCGAACGCTTTATGCCAAACGGCTCACCCGAGGACTCGCATAACCATCATTATATGGGAGATATAGCAAGGTGGTTTATCCGTGAGATAGCGGGACTGCGTGTAGAGAACTTTAAGACGGTAGTTATAGAGCCTGATTTTTCATTGCCGATAAGTAGTGCAGAGGCTTACTATGAGCTTCCCGCAGGTAGAATTTCCGTTAAGTGGGAGACCGAGAATGACGGAAAAATACGGATTGAGTACGCTTGTCCGTCGAGCGTCGATTGTACGCTGAAGCTTCCTCAAAATGTTGAAATTTCTCGTCTGTGAAGGCATTGACAAAAAGGAAGTAATATTGTATAATTATATAAAACTACCGATATAAGGAGAACGCTATGAATTTAAATAAATGCGTACTGTCATTTTTGAATACTGCGTCGGGGCTTATGTACCGTAAGCTCGGAGATATAAGTGATCTTGAGATGTGTGACAGCGGATACAAGGTGGGAAATGAGCCGCCTGTGGACGGCTGGAGACCTTACGACGTAAATATTCCATTTACCGCTTACGACGCGCATTTCTGGATAAGAGGCAACTTCAGCACGCCGTCCGTCGCAGAGAACGAATATCTCGTTCTTCGCGCAGTTACGGGCAGAGAGGGTGGCTGGGATGCAACCAATCCTCAAGGTTTGCTTTATCTTAACGGCAAGATGGTTCAGGGCTTTGATACTAACCACACCGAGGCGTTTCTTGACGCGGATACGGAGTATACCCTACATAACTATTTCCATACGGGAACGTATCCCAGAGGCGGAGCTATACAGTGTAAGATGGCTACGTACATCGTAAACAAGGACGTTGAACACCTATATTACGACGTAAAGATTCCCTACGATACGTGTCAAATGCTCGACGAGGGTGATACGGACTACGCGCGTATGATGTCCGTGCTTGCGGATGCCGTTCGTCTCGTGGACTTCCGCGAGCCATACAGCGAGAGCTTTAATAATTCCGTAAAGGCAGCTATCGACTTTATGGAAAAGGAGTTCTATCAGAAGCTTTGCACCCCCGCGGGCAAGCCCGTAGTACACTGTATCGGTCACACGCATATCGACGTTGAGTGGAAGTGGGCGAGAGCGCAAACGAGAGAGAAGATACAGCGTAGCTTTTCCACCGCAAAGGCTCTTATGGATAAGTACCCCGAATATAAGTTCATGCTCTCCCAGCCTAATCTTTACGAGTACTTAAAGGAAGAAGCTCCCGAAAAGTACGAGGAATTAAAGGCGCTTGTAAAAGAGGGACGTTGGGAGCCCGAGGGCGCTATGTATGTAGAGCCCGACTGCAATCTTACGAGTGGAGAGAGCCTTGTCCGTCAGGTAATGTTCGGTAAAAAATTCTTCCGCGACGAGTTTGGAGTGGAAAGCAAGGCGCTCTTCTTACCCGACGTGTTCGGTTATAGTGCAGCACTTCCGCAGATACTCAAAAAGAGCGGAGTTGACTACTTTATCACGTCAAAGATAAGCTGGAACGATACCAATACTATGCCTATGGATGCCTTCTATTGGGAGGGTATCGACGGAACGGAGATATTCACCTCGTTCATTACCGCACAGAATTTCGGCGGAATTCCCGGTAAGGGCGGCAAGAACAGAACTACCTATAATGGTATTATTGACGCATCTACCGTAAAGGGAACTTGGGACAGATTTCAGCAAAAGGAATATACCAACAGCATATTTATGACATTCGGTCACGGAGACGGAGGCGGCGGACCTACCAAGGCTATGCTTGAAACGCAAAGGAGAACCGAGAGAGGTATTCCCACGCTTCCCGTTACAAAAATGAACACTCTTATGCCTTACCTTGAAAACGTAAAGGGCGAGTTTGACGCTACATGTGAGAGGACCGATAGAACGCCGAAGTGGGTGGGAGAGCTTTATCTCGAATTCCACAGAGGAACGTACACTTCGATAGCAAAGGTAAAGAAGGGAAATCGATACTCCGAATTTTTGCTTGGTAACGCAGAGGCGCTTTCGGTAACCGACCTGACCTTGGGTGGTAGCTATGACGCAGATGGACTTACGGAGAATTGGAGACGCGTTCTTCACAACCAATTCCATGACATTCTTCCCGGCTCGTCCATAAAAGAGGTCTACGACGGAACTGACGTAGACTACGCGGAGATAGCTGAATACGGTGAAAAGCTTATTGATGAAAAGCTTGGCGCCATCGCAAACCGCCTCAATACGGACGGCGGTGTTCTCGTATATAACCCCACCGGATTTGAGAGAAAAGCCGTGCTTACAAAGAACGGCTATACCGAAATAAACGCTACAATACCCTCGTTCGGTTGGACTGTAATCAAGGATACCAATGCGGACTGCAAGGTAAAGATAGACGGTCTTTCTGCCGAGAATGAGTACTATATCCTTACTCTCAACGAGCAAGGACAGATAGTAAGGCTTTACGACAAGAGAGTCGAGAGAGAGGTTCTCACCGACAAGGGTAACGTGCTCGTTGCCTTTGAGGACTATCCCACGAAGTACGACGCTTGGGAGCTTGAGGATTACTACAAGCTCAAGTCTTACGAGCTTAACGACAATGCAAATATTACTGCTATAACCGACGGAACGAGAGCGGGCTTCGTAATTGAGCGTACATATATGCACTCTACTATAAAGCAGACCTTGTGGCTCTATTCCGAGAGCAGTAGAATTGACTTTGCTACCGACCTTGATTGGCACGACCACCATCAGGTCCTTAAGGCGTATTTCCCGCTTGATGTACACACGATGAGCGCAACCTTTGACGTTCAGTACGGTCACGTTACCCGTCCGACTCACGAGAACACGAGCTGGGATAAGGCGAAGTTTGAGACTTACGCACATAAGTGGGTTGACGTATCCGAGAACGGCTACGGCGTTGCTATGCTCAACGATGGAAAGTACGGTCACGCGGTTGAGGGAAGCAAGCTCTCTATTACTCTCGTTAAGTGCGCTACCGATCCCAATCCAGAAGCGGACCAGGGAGAGCAGAGCTTTACCTATTCTCTTATGCCGCATACAGACGACTTCCGTCGCGGCGCTGTAATAGAGGAGAGCTACGTTCTCAATCAGCCTCTTTACGAAAAGGTTATTGAAGCAAACAAGGGCGAGCTTGCCGAGAACTATTCTTTCGTTTCTGTTGACAAGCCTAATGCGGTTATTACTGCCGTAAAGAAAGCGGAGAACGATGACGGACTCATAGTCAGATATTACGATGCTTACGATTGCAAGTCGAACGTAACGCTTACCGTTCCCAAAGCGTACACAAAGGCGTATCTTTGCGACCTTATGGAGAATGAGATAAGAGAGCTTTCGGTAGACGGCGGAAAGGTAACCGTTCCTACGTCTAACTTTGAGATCGTGACGGTGAAGCTTTTGGCGAATTGAGAGGTAACAAATGAAAAACATTCCTAAAGATAAGCATCCGAGACCTGACCGCATGAGAGCGGAGTGGCTGTGCCTTAACGGCACTTGGGATTTCGAGATCGACAACGCAAAGGTTGGCGTTTATAAGAAATACTTTGAGCGAGAAGCTTTAGATTCAAAGATCACCGTGCCATTTTGCCCCGAAAGTGCGCTTTCGGGCGTGGGCAACACCGATTTTATGAATTCGGTATGGTACAGACGCGATATCGAGATTCCTGCTACGTGGTCCGGCAAGAGAATAATACTGCATATTGATGCGTGTGATTACGAAACGACGGTGTACGTAAACGGCTTAAAGGTCGGAACGCACCGAGGCGGATATACGTCTTTTCAGTTTGATATAACGGATAAGCTAAAGGAAAGCGGTAACTATATAACCGTATGCGCTGTTGACGATATAGCATCGGAGCGACAGGTAGCGGGAAAGCAATCCGCGCGTCTTGGCTCGTACGGCTGCTATTATACCCGCACTACGGGTATCTGGCAAACGGTATGGCTTGAGGCGGTAGAGGCGGCGCACGTCACCTCTTATAAGGCGTATCCCAACATATCTGCTCCCTCGCTCGGACTTGAGGTGTTGACGAGTAACGCATCAATAGGAGCGGCTCTTAACGTAAAGGCGTTTTACGAGGGTAGATTTATGGGCGAGGCTGACGCGACTGTATGCTCTAATTCTACTTTTCTCGAAATTTCTCTTGCAGAGAGACACCTTTGGGAGTGCGGTAACGGACGTCTTTACGACCTTGAGTTCAGCTTGACTCAAGACGGTAAGACGGATATTATGAAGGGATATTTCGGCTTGCGAGAGGTATCGCTTACCAAGGAGAAGGGCTTTACGCTCAACGGAAAGACTGTGTTTGGTCGCTTCGTGCTCGATCAGGGCTTTTATCCCGACGGAATATATACGGCGCCTACCGACGAGGCTCTTATCTTTGACATTGAAGCTTCTATGAAATGCGGCTTTAACGGAGCGAGATTGCACCAAAAGGTGTTTGAGCCGAGATTCTTGTACCACGCCGACAGACTCGGATATATGGTATGGGAGGAAACGGGCAACTGGGGACTTGATACAACGCTTGAGGGAAATATATATAATTTCCTTCCGGAGTGGCTTGAGGAGGTCGAGCGCGATTTCTCACACCCCTCCGTTATTGGCTGGTGTCCGTTTAACGAAACGTGGGATCTTAACGGTAGACAGCAGTGTAATCATTTTCTTGATACCGTTTACGACGTTACCAAGGCTATTGACAAGACTCGTCCCGTGATTACCGATAGCGGCTCTTATCCGACCGAGCGTACCGATGCGCACGATATTCACGATTATGAGCAGGATCCCCCAAAATTCCGTGAGGTTTTCGCGGAAATGGATAACGGTCTTATTAAGGATCAGATTTACAGATGGAAGCCAAAGCGTCAGAAATATAAGACCGAGCTTCCGGTGTTCGTCAGCGAATACGGCGGAATCGCGTGGGTAATGAAAAAGGACGACAGTGCGTGGGGCTACGGAAAGAGCGTTGCCGGTGAGGACGAATTTTTTGAGCGCCTCGAGGGACTTACGGACGTGCTTCTTCAAAATGAAAAGATATTTGCGTTTTGCTATACCCAGCTTACCGACGTAGAGCAGGAGCAAAACGGACTTCTTACGTATCAGCGAGAGTTTAAATTCCCGCCCGAAAGATACGAGAGAATTTTCGGCAAAAAGGCGGCAATCGAGAAGTAACTTTCCGCCGACGAAAAAGAGAGAGAGCTTCGGCTTGACCGAAGCTCTCTCTTTTTTTGCTTGTTATAGGATTATTGAAATTTAAACGTCATATTTTATATGAGCGCATTATATGCTATTACCCGTTGCTATCATGTCGGCGATAACCTTTTCTGGGTTTTCTGCCTTGAATACGGCAGAGCCTGCAACGATAACGTTAGCTCCCGCCTCAAATGCAGAGGCAACGTTATCAGGCGTTATACCGCCGTCAACCTGAATGTCAACGTCTATTCCGTTCTCGTTTGCGTAATCGCGGATAGCGCGTACCTTCTTGAGCATATCCGGCATCATCTTCTGCCCGCCGAAGCCGGGCTCAACGGTCATTACAAGTACCATGTCAAGCTCGCGAAGCAAGGGAAATACAACCTCGGGAGAGGTTGCGGGTTTTATAGAAACAGCCGCCTTTTTGCCGTACGATTTTATCAAAGCGACAGTGCCCTTAACGTCAAAGGTGCTTTCGTAATGTATAGTAATGAGGTCAGCACCCGCATCAACGTAATCCTTTATATACCTTTCGGGATGAGTTATCATAAGGTGTACGTCGAAAAAGATATCGGATACCTTTCTGATAGATGCGATCACGGGAGGACCGAAGCTGATATTGGGAACGAAAATCCCGTCCATAACGTCAAGGTGAATGTATTTTGCACCTGCCTTATGTACCTTGTTTACTTCTTCGCCAAGCTTTGAAAAATCAGCGGCAAGAACCGAGGGAGAGATAATAGTCATAATTAACCGTCCTTTAGATTTAATGAAATTTGGGGCGCAAAAGACTGCGCCGAGGCATACTATAAAATTAGGAAATTTAATACGCGAGGCGCGGAATGGAAAGGAAATCCTCAAGACGTGAAACTGCTCGTCCGCCCCCTACGTATATTTTTCTTTTGGCGCGCCTGCAAGCGAATATTGCGGCGCGTCGCATTTTTTATATCTTTTCTATGAGGCAAACTGCGTGAGCGGCAATTCCCAATCCCTCGCCCGAAAATCCAAGTCCTTCTTCGGTGGTTGCCTTAACGCTGACGGCGTCGAGCTTTACGTCAAGCGCGCGCGCGATATTTGAACGCATTTTCTGAATATAGGGAGCAAGCTTCGGCGCCTGCGCGATTACCGTCGAGTCAACGTTGACTACGCGATAGCCCGCCGTTGTGAGGCGAGATGCGACGCGTCTAAGCAATATAAGGCTGTCAGCCCCCTCGTATCTTGCGTCGGTGTCGGGAAAAAGCTTGCCTATGTCTCCCATCGCCGCCGCACCGAGGAGCGCGTCACAAACGGCGTGAAGCAAAACGTCTGCGTCGGAGTGGCCTACCAATCCCAGCTCGTAGGGTATATCAACGCCACCGATAATCAGACGTCTTTCTTCGCCAAGGCGATGAACGTCGTAACCGTGTCCTATTCTTATCATGTCTTTGGTTCTCCCTTTTTGTCATTCTGCTTTGCCTCGCGTGCTATTTGAGCAAGGATGCCTGCGGCTACCGCCATATCCTCTTGCGTGGTGATCTTTATATTCTGTGCTCCGCATTCCACGAGCCGTATAGCCCCGCTGACTGCCTCTACCAAGGAGTTGTCGTCCGTTGCTGTATATCCCTTTTTGAGGGCGGTATAAGCCGCAGCGCGGTAAAGATTCGTCTTGAATACCTGTGGAGTTTGCGCAAGCCAAACGGTATTTCTGTCCGCAGTGGCGTCGATAAAGCCTTTTCTGTCCGCAATTTTTACGGTGTCCGTAGAGCGGTGAGCCGCAGTTGCGGCGTCGTATCTGTAAGCCGCGTGGCAAACAGAATTTATTTGCTCGGGAGTGGTGAGACAGCGCGCGCCGTCAGCTATCGCGACGAATTTTGCGCGAGAGCTGATAGCTTCAAATCCGCAAAGCACGGATTCCTGCCGCGTAGCGCCTCCCTCGACTATTTTAGTAAGCTTTGTGATTCCGTGGTGCGAGCACAGCGTTTTCCACGCCGCGATCTCGTCCGGCCTTGCTACTACCACTATTTCGTGTATGGTTTCCGCTTTTTGGTAAGCCGAAAGCGTGTGAATAAGCACGGGGGTGCCGCAAAGCAAGGTCATCTGCTTTGTGAGTGTTCCACCGAAGCGCTCCGAAAGTCCTGCGGCAACTATTATTGCCGAAGTAAACGCCCGAGGATGCTCCGAGCCCGAAATAGCACGCAATACGCCCGTTATTTTATCTATACACATTGGCTTACCTCCTTTAAGATTTTTCGAAAAAAATCAGTTTTTGTTTTCTATCTCCGAGAGCATTGCAACACGGGTAACGTGGTTGCCGTTGTTGAGATATTCTGCGCCGAGAAATGCGTCGACGAGGTCAAGTGCCGTGCCGATTCCTACTACGCGCTCACCGAAGCAGAGCACGTTTGCATCGTTATGCTCGCGGGTAAGTCTTGCGGAAAATACGTCCGAGCAGCAAGCCGCGCGAATACCCTTGTGCTTGTTTGCAGCGATGGACATACCGATTCCCGTGCCGCAGATAAGTATACCGAGCTCGCACTCACCGCCAAGTATCTTTTCGCAAAGCGCCGATGCATAAACGGGATAGTGACAGCTGTCTGCGGAGTAAGTTCCGACGTCAACTACCTCGTAGCCCTTTGACTCAACGTGCGCCTTTACTGCATTTTTGATTCCAAATCCTGCGTGGTCACAACCAATTGCTATTTTCATTTTTAATTCTCCTCTTTGTTTTTATTCATTAACTCGCGCTCTGCCTGTGAGGGGCGCAAATAATTTACTTTTAATGATGAATCGTCCGTTGCGTTGCCGCCAAGATATTCGGCGTAAGCTACGCATGCGACGGAATATGCGGATTGATGACGAAGTCTGTCGGGTACGTCAAGCGCTTCCGTCACGGTAAGTGCGGGAAGTGTTACGCCGTAGCCGTCGCCCGAAAAGTAGACGGGCTCGCCAAATGCCGCAAGCTTTTCGTCAAGCTCCGCGATAGATATAGCGCTGTCGGGCATAAGTCGCTCAAGTACCTTTCCGTCCGAGCGAAAAAGCGCGGTGTAAACCTGCGAGCGGCGCGCGTTCATGACGGGGCATATAAGCCCCTTGCATACCGAGAGATTCTCTGCAATCGCGTGGAGAGTGGATACTCCAACGCAAGGCTTGTCCGAAGCGAACGCAAGACCTTTAAGCGTTGCCGCTCCTATGCGTACTCCCGTAAACGAGCCGGGGCCGGAGGAAACGGCGAAAAGGTCTATGTCGGACACGGACAGCGAAAATTGAGCCAGCAAAGCCTCTATCATAGGCAAGAGCGTTTCGCTGTGAGTGTTGCCGTTATTTACGGTGTATTCCGCAAGCAGCTTCGTGTCCTCGCAGAGCGCGACGGATGCAATCGTTGCAGATGTGTCAAAAGCCAGAATTTTCATGAAATTCTCCGTTCTGTTACGGCGCTGCCGTTACGAGCTGTACATCGATGCGGCGGCTGTCGGTATCGTTTGGATCGTCTTTCGTTATTTTAACGCGAATGAACGAGGTGGGAAGCGCGTATTCGATATTTTCGCTCCACTCGGTAATGCAGATATTTTTTGATTCCGTGTAGTCAAAAAATCCAATCGAATAAAGCTCGTCCTCGCTTTCTATTCGGTACATATCAAAGTGAAATACCGAAATAGCATCGCCCTTGTACTGATTGACCAGAGCGAATGTAGGGGATTTGACTCTTGCGCTCGGCGCAATAACGCTCGTAAAGCCGCGTGTAAAGGCGGTCTTTCCCACACCGAGGTCGCCGTAAAGCGCGACGAAGCGTGGAAGCGAGCCGTCCTCAATCATTGCGTGCGCAAGCTCTACACCGACACGTTCCGTGTCGGTGTAGGAGCGAGATTTTATTGATTGCGGAAAAGTCATATCAGAAAAGTCCCGTGATATTTCCGTCGTTGTCAACATCGATGTTGATAGCGGCGGGCTTCTTGGGAAGTCCCGGCATAGTCATGATAGCGCCCGTGAGAACGACGATAAATTCAGCACCGGCAGAGAGCTTGACCTCACGAACGGTAAGCGTGAAGCCCTCCGGACGGCCGAACTTTGCAGGATCGTCAGAAAGGGAATACTGCGTTTTTGCCATGCAAACGGGGAAGGTCGAATATTTGGGATCGAGCGCCTCTATCTCCGCTATTGTCTTTGCGGCAGCGGCGTCGTATTTAACGTCATCAGCTCCGTATATCTTGGTGGCTATTGCCTTTATCTTGTCCTTTATGGAGTCGTTCGAGTCGTACATAAGAGTGAAGCTCTTGGGCTTCTCGCATGCCTCAATAACCTTCTTGGCAAGCTCGATTCCGCCGTCTCCGCCCTTCGCAAATACCTCGGAGAGAGCAAAGTCTGCGCCCTTTTCGGTGCATATATCACGGATATAATCAAGCTCTGCGTCGGTGTCCGTTCCGAAGCGGTTGATAGCAACGACTACGGGCAAGCCGAACTTGCGAAGATTGTCTATGTGAGCCTCGAGGTTTACGGCGCCCTTCTTGAGCGCTTCAAGGTTTTCGTTGGCGAGGTCGGGCTTTGCGACACCGCCGTTATACTTGAGCGCGCGGACGGTAGCAACGAGGACTACGGCATCGGGGGTAAGTCCCGCCTTTCGGCACTTGATATCAAGGAACTTTTCAGCTCCGAGATCTGCGCCAAAGCCAGCCTCGGTTATGGTATACTCGCCGAGCTTGAGAGCAAGCTTTGTCGCTCTTACGGAGTTACAGCCATGCGCGATGTTTGCAAAAGGACCGCCGTGAATGATAGCAGGAGTGTTTTCGAGAGTCTGTACGAGGTTCGGCTTAATAGCGTCCTTCAAAAGCGCCGCCATAGCGCCCTCTGCCGAGAGATCACGACAGAATACGGGCGAGCCGTCGTACTTGTACGCTACGAGAATGTTGCCAAGCCTTGTCTTGAGGTCGTCAAGCGATTCCGCAAGGCAGAGAATTGCCATAATTTCGCTGGCAACGGTAATCATAAAGTGATCCTGACGCGGTATACCGTCAACGCGAGTGCCAAGACCTACGGTTACGTTACGCAGAGCGCGGTCGTTGGTGTCGGTAACGCGGGCAAAAACGATTCTTCTTTGGTCGATACCAAGCTCGTTGCCCTGCTGAAGATGATTGTCTATCATTGCGGAAAGCAGGTTGTTTGCCGCGGTGATAGCGTGGAAGTCGCCCGTGAAGTGGAGATTGATATCC
>JAZQTY010000281.1:0-5961 GCA_045631025.1 Eubacteriales bacterium | reverse complement strand
CCTTTGATATTTTGCAGTTGCAAGATATTTTCTTGCCGCTTCGAGTGTCCTTTGCTGCTTTGCTTTGGTGACTGCGGACGCCGGCGTTCCGAAATCGGAGTATAGGCTACTGTCGGTGCTTCTTGTTTTTACCTCAACGAAAACCAAGAAGGATTTATTTCTTGCGATTATATCTATCTCATTGTGGGACACGTGAACGTTTCTGTCGACTATGCGATATCCGTTCTTTTTGAGATACACGGCAGCAGTATCTTCGCCGAATTTTCCGATCTCAAGCGTGCTCATGAGGTTTCCTTGTTTAGAAATCTTATAAATTTTGTTCTATGTATGGGAGCGGGACCGTACTTACGCAGAGCCTCCATATGTTCCTTTGTGCCGTATCCCTTGTGCTTGGCAATACCGTACATTGGGTATTCTGCATCAAGATCGACGCAGAGCCTATCACGCGTAACCTTGGCAAGAATTGACGCTGCGGCAATCGATGGAGATATTGCATCACCGTGGACTACTGCCGTTGCAGGTATTGAAAAGCCTTTTGCAATATTACCGTCAATCAAGGCGTGCTCGGCACTTACCGAAAGAGAATCTACTGCGCGATGCATAGCGTCAAGCGTTGCCGCAAGAATATTCATCTCATTTATTTGCTCGACCGTTCCATAAGTAATTGAATATGCAATGGCATTTTCGCAAATTATATCAAAAAGCTTTTCGCGACGTTTTTCCGTAAGCTTTTTGGAATCGTTAAGTCCTTCGATTTCAAGACCTATGGGAAGTATGACAGCCGCAGCAACCACGGGGCCACATAAAGGACCTCTGCCCGCTTCGTCTACTCCGCAGATATAGCTAAATCCCGCGTCTTTTAATTTGGATTCAAGTGTATACTCAAGCATAGATTAGTCCTCACAGATATCCAATGATATTTTACCGATTTTTGCCGCTCGGAACTCATCAATAAGCATATTGGCGGTGCGCTCGGTATTTATCTCTCCGCCTGAAATTAAAAATCCACGCTTTTTCCCAATAAGCTCTAACAGCTCGTAATCATTGATCTCATCCTTTGAAGGAACTGACTCAAGCTTGTATCTTTGCATAAGCAAATCAGGATATGCTTCTCGAAGTCTGCCGCAAAGAATTGATGCTATCTCCTCAATATCAAGAACATCGTCCTTAATAGCCCCCGTAATTGCAAGATTTTCTCCAACTCTGCGTTCGTCGAATTTAGGCCAAAGCACTCCGGGCATATCAAGCAGTTGAACTCCAATGCTCGTAGTTACCCATTGTTTATCAAGCGTTACACCGGGGCGATTCTCAACCTTTGCTTTTTTGCTACCGCAAAGCTTATTTATCAAAGATGATTTTCCTACGTTGGGAATGCCGACAACCATCGCCTTTATAGGCCTTCCGTGCATTCCTTTGCTTTCATAGCGTTCAAGCTTTTCCTTGCAAAGCTCCTTAAGCGCAGGAGCGATTTTTGATATTCCGTATCCACTTATACAGTCGGTTTCAATACAGACCGTGTGCTCGTTGGTATATTTATCAGACCAATACGCAGTAGCCTTCGGATCTGCCAGTGAAGATTTGTTCAGCAAGAGCAGGGAAGGCTTATTTTCGCATATACGGGAAATTTCGGGATTGCGCGAGCTATAAGGTATTCTTGCATCGAGTATTTCTATTACGGCATCTGCGTTCTTTAAATTTTCGGATATCAAACGCCTAGTTTTTGCCATGTGGCCGGGAAACCATTGAATAAATTGTGACGGCATCACGCAACCTCCTTTTTTATTTTGCGTTAGCTTTAGCCTATAAAGCCAAAATTAGAAACGGGAGCTACACGAACTATTGCCTTACCGAGAATGCTTCTCTCATCAACGCAGCCGATCATGCGACTGTCTTTAGAGTTGTTTCGGTTATCTCCGAGAACGAACACGTGTCCTTCGGGAACCTTGTAGATTCCGTCATTGTTTCCGTAAATAGGTCTTCTGTTGGGATCAAGATATATATAATCCTCTTGAAGCTCCATTACGTTTCCGCTTTTATCGGTGATTTTTACGGTCATATATTGATTGCCGCTATAGTTAATTTCAACGGTATCTCCGCTAACGCCGATAACACGCTTGACGAGCGGCTTGTTATCATTGGGATTGCCGGAATCGTCGGTCATATGAAAAACTATTATATCACCGCGTTTTGGTGTATAAAAAGCATCGGAAACGATAAGCACCTCGCCACTATTCAAGGTGTTGTTCATCGAGTCACCGTCAACCGTACAGGTGCGGAATGCCATTGAGAATATTATCAGAACGATACAAATTGCAATAACAAACAGCTCGACGTAGTCGATAAAGCTTGAAAGTGTTTTTCCTTTCTTGTTTTGCTCATCCATAAACGTTACCTCACTAAAATCAATTTTTTGTAAGCAACTCCATTAAGGTATATCCGTTTTCAACGTAAAATCCCATATCCTTTGCTGTGAATTCATTAAATGTGTCACAGCCCTTAACGTCGCTCTCGGAGGAGTAGATAAAGAAGGGAACGGGGTCCATCGTATGAGTTCTTCTGCAAATAGGTGTAGGATGATCCGGCAATACCATGATCTTAAAATCCTCGCCTGCTTCACAGAGATATTTATAAACGGGAGAAAGTATCTTTTGGTCGATAAGCTCAATGGACTTTACCTTGTTTTCGATTTCAGCGCGATGTCCGCACTCGTCCGGTCCCTCAACGTGAACGTAAACGAGATCAGCTCCGTTTTTAAAGGCATCAATAGCAGCTGCTGCCTTGCCATCGTAATTGGTATGTACGTTACCGGTAGCGCCCGCGACGTCAATCGATTTCATTTCTGCGCAAAGTCCTATACCCTTAATAAGGTCAACTGCGGAAATAACGGCTGCGTCCATTCCCCATTTTTCTTTAAAGGAGGGAAGCTGGGGCTTTTTACCGGGGCTCCAAAGCCAAGCAGAGTTTGCAGGCTTCAAGCCTCTTGCTTTTCTTGATTGATTTACGGGATGGTCTTTAAGAATGTCATACGATTTTCTCATAAGCTCAAGGAATGCAGCACCTCCGTCTTCAACGCGAGGCAAATACTCGCCTATGCGCTTTCCGAGAATATCGTGAGGACGCATGAAATTATATCTGTCGTCGCTGTTTTTCCAAATTAAACAGTGACGGTAGCTAACACCCGTATAGAACTTGCGCATCTCGTTACCAAGCTCTTTTTCAAGCGTTTTGATAAGCTGATCTGCTTCTTCTGTTGAAATTTCATCAGCACTGTGATCGAGAATTATTCTATCCTCGTAATTCTCCTGTTCCTCGGTGAGCGTAACGACGTTACATCTGTATGCGGTTTCATCGGATTTCATATCAATTCCCATACTTACAGCTTCGAGAGGAGAACGTCCCTTGGAATAAACCTTGGGATCAAAAGAGAGAATTGCCATATTTGCAGTATCACTTTCGGGGACCATGCCCTCGGGAACGTTAGAAACCGTTCCGACCAGTGATTTTGACGCAAGAGCATCCATCGTGGGCTTATCTGCTTTCTGCATAGGCGTGAGATTTCCGAGCTCCTCTACGGGATAATCAGCCATGCCGTCGGGAATAAGTATCAAATATTTCATAGGTACGCACCTCTTATGTAAAAATATATTTTATTATACCACAAATTCGCGATATTTACAATGAATTTCTTAAATTATTCAATAAAAATTTAAATAAAAATAATCATTAAATGTTGAAAAAAATTTGATAATATGATAATATATACTCATAACGTGGCTTTAAGGGGAAAGTAATGAACGAAAATGAAAGAAACGAGTTTAATCGCTCGTCAAAAAAAGCAAAAAGACGAATTGTTATAGCTCTTGCATGCGTGCTTGCCACATTGTGCGTTCTTTTTGCAGCGGTTTTTATTATTGATTATTTCGAAGAATCTGCAAATGAAGCAAATTCAGGTATACAAACCATTTCTCCGGATGATTTTTATTCGGTAATTTGGGATGAGGATATATATGCAGATAAGGATTACAGCGATCTTGTTGCCGGAGAGTTTATCAAGTATGACGGTCAAAACAACGAGGGAATAGTTGGTATAAACGAAGAAAACGTAAATAAGAAGGGCGAGGAAGTGGTTTTTCTTGTTGATATGATTTACGATATAATTAACGGAGATCATGATTCATACAACGCAAGATTCAGCGAAAAATATTATAGTGTCAACGCTCCCGTCGAAAAATTTACCAAGCAAAAGGTATATGACGTAACAATAACCTACGCACAATCTGAAAATAAAACGGGAAACGGTACTATGTACTGTATAGAATACAAGATTTTAAAGAATAACGGAACGTTTCGAAACGATATCTTAAACGGCTCAAAAAAGCAATACGTAGTATTAACAAAGGAATCCGGTGAAATTAAAATTGATTCACTTGTAACCGTAACTCCTCAATTTAAATAAATTTTGTATAATTGATATTTTGTATAATTAACAAAAAAACCGCCTATTTAGGCGGTTTTGAATGAGTTATTGAATATTATCGACTATATTATGTACCCATGCGAGTATATCGGACTTTTCTTCATCGGAAAGCTTGCCCCCGAAGAAAGGCAGTCCGCCGATCTTTATATATTTAACGTCATCAATGAAGTTCGTGCCGGTCTGCTTAACAGCCTCGGTAAGCTTTGAAGCCATTTTTTCATCACCATCTACGAGTAACGCTACATTTTGCGCCTTCTTTTTGTTAAGCTCTAAACAGAAGCGGCGCAGTACGTCGTTGGGCTCACCCTTGCCGGAAACCGCAAGGATTACCAGTCTCTCGTTTTCACACGAGTAAGCAGGTGGAATAACATCAATAGCGTTTGCTGCCGCAAGGTCAAATTCAGCCTTAACGGACTCGGCAATGGTTTTCATTTTAGATTTGTTTGAGTAGTAAAGAAATCTCATTTTAAGTGCCATAACAGTAAAAATCCTCCAAAAAGTCTTTATTTACCTTATTATAGCACATTGATGAAAGTAAAGCAATAAACATTTTGTAAATCTTTAGCGTTTATAATACTTTTATAACGTTAATTTTCTATCCCCTCAATTATACAAAATTTGCATTTTGTATAATTGCGCCCATGTAAGAATATGGGGGTTATTTAATATTGTTAAGTTGCTTATATTTCCTTCGTGTTGCTTCTCCCCCGCGTATATGACGCTCTTGCTTGTTAATACCCAGTACGTGCTTCACTTGATAATAAAGCGGTTTGTTTACGTGCTTTAGCGTTTGAGTAATATCTTTATGTACCGTACTTTTGCTAATGCCAAAATGTGCTGCAACGCCTCTTACGGTCGTCTTATTTTCCACGAGATAAGATGCGAGTATTACGCAACGCTCCTTGCCGGCTGAAATATACATCATATCAAAGCAATCTCCATTCATTTGTTCTGTACAGTATATGAATGGCAATCGCTGTTTATTAACCCTATAAAGGATAAATACTAAAATGTTAAAAGAAGAATTGAAATTCGAAAACACAAATATATTTGAGGGTATTCCCTCTATCTCTGCCGTTATAAAATCAATAGAGAGCGGTATTAGTACGAGAAAAATACTTACGGTGTTTATTGATACTCAAAAAAGAAAAAGCAAATCACGCGAAATCTCTTTTTTGGTCGCGAAATCTCATAGTCTTGGATTTAGTATTGAATTTAAGAACGCGGAATACATAAATAGCTTAAGCATTGGAAATACGCACGGCGGAATTGTAGCAATGTGCACCGAACGTGAGATACCGAGACTGTCCGCTGATAATATTAAGCCGAACGGCGTTTATTATTTTCTTGAAGGAATTGAAGATCCTTATAACTTTGGAAATGCCGTCCGTTCTATATATGCGTCGGGGGCTGACGGTATTGTATTGGGAGAAAGAAATTGGATGGGAGTTGCAGGAACGGTAGCGCGCTCGTCTGCAGGTACT
>JAZQTY010000280.1:0-8413 GCA_045631025.1 Eubacteriales bacterium | reverse complement strand
GCTATGCACCATCCCTTTACCTCTCCTATGGACGAGGACCTTGAATACATCGACAGCGACCCCGGCAGAGTTCGCGCAAAGGCTTACGATATCGTTCTCAACGGTACCGAGCTTGGCGGCGGCTCTATAAGAATTCACGACTCCGCAATACAGAAAAAGATGTTCTCCGTTCTCGGACTTACGGACGAGGAAGCAAAGGAGAAATTCGGTTATCTGCTTGATGCGTTCCGCTACGGAGTTCCCCCCCACGGCGGACTTGCCTTCGGCTTTGACCGTCTCGTAACTCTCTTGCTCGGTCTTGAGGATATTCGTGACGTTATTGCCTTCCCGAAGGTACAGAATGCGTCCGAGCTTATGACCAGATGTCCCTCCGAGGCAGACCCCAAGGCTCTCGAGGAGCTTTGCCTTGCTATCACCGCAGCGGCAGATAAGGAATAAGAGATGTATAATTTCTTTGCATATATGTCGCGCATGAAGCTTATTCGCCGTTGGAGCCTTATGAAGGCTGTTGACGATGAGAATATAGCGGAGCACAGTGCGCAGGTGGCGCAGATAGCTCACGCGCTTGCCATTATTGCCAATCGTCTTTACGGCAAGAGTTTAAACGCCGACAGAGTAACCACGCTTGCGCTTTATCACGAGAGCAGCGAGGTGATAACCGGGGATTTGCCAACTCCCGTAAAGTATTACAATCCGGAAATAAGACGCGCCTACGGTGAGATAGAGAGCGTCGCAAACGACAAGCTTTTGTCCATGCTTCCCAACGAGCTTAAGAACGACTACCGTCCGCTTATCGAGCAGGACGCTACGACCTACGAGCATCGTCTCGTAAAGGCGGCGGACAAGATCTCGGCGTACGTCAAGTGCGTAGAGGAGCTGAAGTCGGGCAACCGCGAGTTTGCCAAGGCGGAGGCGTCGCTTAAAGCAGAGGTTGAAGCGTATTACGACCTTCCCGAGGTAAAATATTTTTGCGATAGGTTTCTCGATTCGTTCTCAAAAACGCTCGACGAGCTTGACTAAAAACACAAACGCGAGGTGAAAAATTCACCTCGCGTTTTTTCATTAAAACACACCAACGATATCAAAACGATAAATAATATTTCTTCTATGTGTTCACCAAACAATAAATTCGAGTAAAGTTTTTTTGGCACCACCTTTTATACGCAAAAGGTAGAAATATCCCGCATACTTTTTACAAAAAGCGAGAAAATCCGCATCCTCGCGTTCCCTCCTCCTCAAGCTCAAACGCCATAGGCGCTCCCGTTGCGGGGTGAGGGAAAGACAGCTTATACGAGAGAAGCGCCAAGCCATCTGCGGACTCCTTCGGCGCGCCGTAGCGTCTGTCTCCCGCGAGGGGCAGACCGCGCGACGCGAACTGCGCGCGTATCTGATGGGTGCGCCCCGTCAAAAGAAAGACTCTGACGAGTGTATAGCCGTCGCGCACGCTAACGGTCTCGTATTCGAGAATTGCCCGCTTAACGCCCTTACGTTCCCTATCAACCACGAAGCTCTTTGAACGCTGTCGATCGAAAAACAGCAGATCCTCAAGCCGCCCCTTTTCTTCCTTGGGCACTCCGCACAGAAGCGCGAGATACACCTTTTTCATGCGCGAGTCGGTAATACTCACACTCAACGCAGCGGCAGCCTTGGCAGTCCGCGCAAAAACCATAAGCCCCGACGTTTCCTTGTCAAGTCGGTGAACGGGAAAAATTTGCGTATTCTTCTCACCGAGCGCGCCGAGAGCCTCGCCTAAAAGAATCGGCATAGCATTTGAGGACTCGCCCTCGGAGAGTACTCCCGACGGCTTATTGCACACGACGACGTGCTCGTCCTTATAAATAATTTCCATATAATTATCCTATTTATTATACTTTATTCTTGAATCAGCTTGTCAAAAAGCTCCTGAAGAAGGACGGGGTTTGCCCTGCCACTGCTCTTTGCCATCGCTCTGCCTATGATTGCCTTGCGAGCGACAGCCTTGCCGCTTTTGTAATCATTTACGAGCTTCCCGTCCTGTGCCAGAACCTCTCGAAGCACGCTCTCAAGCACGGCTTCGTCGTTTATCTGCGCCAAAGACTCACGTTCTACTATCTGACGCGGTGTCAGATTTGAACCGTCAAGCATTTTGAGAAGCTTTTTTACGGACGAGCTGCTTATAACTCCGCTTCCGTAAAGCTCCGCCGTCTCGCACAAGGACTCCGCCCCGATAAACGGCTCAAAATCCTCTGCCGAGGTTCTTGCAAGCACGTCGCAAAGCAGAATATTCGCTATAGCTGAAGGATAGCGCGACTTGCTTGCCGCGCGCTCGAAATACTCCGCGATCGCCGGCGACGAGGTGAGTATTCGCGCGTCGTCCGCGCTCAAGCCGTACCGCTCGGTGTAAAGCCTTCTTCTTTCGGCGGGGAGTGGCACAATCTCCGTTTTTATTCTGTCAATTCTTTCCTTGTCAATATAAAGCGGCGGGATGTCCGGCTCGGGAAAATATCGGTAGTCTGCCGCGCTTTCCTTTTTGCGCATAAGCACCGTTCTGCCGCTCGACTCGTCAAATCTCCGAGTCTCGGCACTTGGCTTCTCGCCGCTTTCTATAAGCTTCGCTTGTCTTGCGATTTCGTAATCAATAGCCCTTGCGGCAAATGCGAATGAGTTTACGTTCTTTATTTCGGTACGCACTCCCAGCTCGGCGCTTCCGCGCTTACGAACGGAAACGTTTACGTCACAACGCAAGGAGCCTTCGTCCATTCGGCAATCGGATATTCCCGTATAAAGAAGCGTCGTACGAAGCTCCGCAAGATACGCCTTTGCCTCTGCAGACGTGCGCATATCGGGCTCGGAAACAATTTCTATTAGAGGTACGCCGCATCTGTTGTAGTCAATAAGCGTTCCTACTCCGTCGCGGTGCAAAAGCTTTCCCGCGTCCTCCTCAAGATGTATTCTTTTAATGCGTATTCGTTTTTTCTCGCCGCTAACGTTTACGTCAAGCCCTCCTCCGTAGCAAATGGGAAACTCGTTTTGCGATATCTGATATGCCTTCGGCAGATCGGGATAAAAATAATTCTTTCGGTCAAATCGCGTAACGTCCGCAACACTGCAATCCAAGGCAAGTCCCGCCTTTATCGCCATGTCAAGCGCCCGCTCGTTGAGCGAGGGCAGAGCTCCGGGATAACCCATACAAATGGGACATACGTTGGTATTAGGCGGCGCTCCAAACTGCGCACGGCACCCGCAAAATATCTTTGTTTTGGTTGCAAGCTCGACGTGCACCTCAATGCCTATCACCGCCTCGTATAAATCGGTCACGCCGTGCCACCCCCTTCCAAAATGCTTCCGAGAGCAAGGATTTTTGCATCAGAGCCCATACTTGAAATTATCTGAACGCCGACGGGCATACCGTCACGCCCTTGCCCCACGGGCAACGCCATTGAGGGAAGCCCCGCAAGATTTGAAATTACGCAGTAAGAGTCCTCAAGATAAGTCCTTATTGGCGTTTTTTTACTTATATCCTCGAATTTGGGAGCAATATCCACTGAAACGGGCATAAAAATGAAGTCTACCGATGAAAAAATCTCATTCATTTTATCGGAAATATACTTTCTGGCGGCAAGAGCGCGCTTGTAATATCCGTCTCGCGCATCACCCGTAAGACAAAACGTACCGAGAAGTATTCTCCGCTTTACCTCCTCGCCAAACCCCTCCGTGCGACCTTTTACGAAAAGCTCCTCTATAGAGTCGTAGTTCTCGGGGCGGTAGCCGTATCCGACGCCGTCGTATCTTGCGAGATTTGACGAAGCCTCGGATGAAGCTATAACGTAGTACGCCGCAAGGCATACGTCAAGCCTCGGAAGCTCCACGGGTACTATGGTCGCGCCAAGCGAGCGCGCACGCTCCGCAAGCTCGTCCGTCGCGCGTTTTACGTCCTCTGATACTCCATCGAGAAGCGCGTATGGAACGCCTATTTTCGCTTTGCTGACGTCTATGTCGGTCGTTATATCAAGATTTTTCGACGTTCTGTCAAATCCGTCACATCCCGCCATCCGTTGGAAGGCTATTGCGCAGGAATCGACGTCAGCGCCTATTACTCCGACTGTATCCAAGGAGGAGGCGTACGCAATAAGCCCGTACCTTGACACCGCGCCGTAGCTCGGCTTGAAGCCGACCGCGCCGCAAAAGGCGGCAGGCTGGCGAACGGAGCCGCCTGTGTCACTGCCAAGCGCGAACGGAACGAGCGCTGCCGCAACTGCAGCGGCGCTGCCGCCCGAGCTTCCGCCTGCGGTACGGCTTGCATCATGAGGATTTCGGACAGGCCCGAACACGGAGGTATTCGTCGCGTTTCCCATTCCGAACTCGTCCATATTAGTCTTACCTATAAGCACAGCACCGCTATCAAGAAGTCGCGTAACGGCAGTGGCAGTATAAGGAGAAACGTAATTTTCAAGCATTCGCGAGCCACACGCCGTTCTCATTCCGCAAACGCAGAAATTATCCTTGACGGCGAACGGAACTCCCAAAAGCCTTGAATGACACTTCCCCGTTGCCCTTCTTTCGTCCGACTCGCGAGCAGAGGCAAGAGCGCCTTGCTCGTCAAGAGTGACGAATGCGCCTATTTGCTCGTTTTCGCGAGATATTTTTTCAAGAAAATATTTCGTCAGCTCTACGGAGCTTATTTCTTTTTTTGCAAGGAGGGCGGAAAGTGCGCTTACGTTAAACGTATCAATCATTTTTTGCCTCCTTTAGCGTCAACGGCACGGTAACGTAGCTGCCCGAAAGCTCTGATTCTTGACTTTTCGGATCGTCCGCGCGAAGACTTACTTTGTCTGCTCCGTCTATTTCAATATCATGAGCTGCAAAGCAATCGAGCACGGAGGCAAATTCCGCGAACTCACAAAGCTCCGCCTCAATGCGAGCCTTGTCGCTATCACCGATATTAAGTTTTGAAAGCAGACAAAGCGACGCCACGTCTATATTTTTTGCAGTCATAAGAAAACCTCAAATTTGATTTTTCACCTTGAATTGTACCATTTTTGCTCCGTATTGTCAAGTTTTTTATGATTTTATCAATATTTTTGCATTTTGAAAAAAGCAACGAGAAAATGCGTAATCGGAACAGTTTTTACCATTTAATGTATTTATGATTTAGTTACAATTTATTTACAAACAATCGCTTAATATTGGAATATTTGCTCCACCCGGAGTTGATTTTTTGTGTTGTTAGTAATATTACACAAAAGCTTGTTTTTTTAAAATTATGTTTGTTTAATGTGCTTTTCTTCTCCCACAGCCTGTGGAAAACTCTGTTGATACTGTGGAAAACCTTGATTTTCAAGGACTTTTTGAGGCTTAAATTTTTTTTGCCTGTGGAAAACTTTTCAAAAAATCGTGTCAAGTCTTTTTTAAAAATTTTTCAAATTCTACCATTTGCACAAACCGACAAAATTCGATTTTCAAAATCTCATACACACAAAGTTTACAAACGAAAAAGAAAGTATTTTTTCGCTGTCTTCAATTTACCAACGATGGGTGAACGGCGCAGCTCCCCTCCCCGCAGTGGGAATGCTTGTCGTAAAGATGAGCCTCGTTCAAGGCAGTTTAGCTTATCACCAACGCCTTTGGAATCCTGCGAAAATTCTCAAACAAAATCCGCTCTCACCATCGGTTTTGATAGCAAAAGCGGATTTTTTATTGGTTTATATTCGTGCGCTTTCGTTCCGCGCTAAAAGAAACCGTCCTTTTATCTCTTTTGTGCAGACGCTTAAGTCCTTTTCAGAACGTAAATTTATCACTTTCTTCAAGCCCGAGCAGCTCGACCATTTCGCAAAGTCTTTGATAGCATCTGTCAAGGTCGCGCGTCGTATGCGAGTCACTTCCAAGATAAAATTTGCAACCGCACGCCTTGGCTATGCGATAAACGCGCAATATCCGTTCCATCTCTTCTTCGGGATGTCCCGTGTAAAAATTAAGCTCTATGCCAACGCCAAGTCTTGCAGCCTTCGTAAAAAGGCGGGTAAATTCACCGTCGGAAATCATATCCAAAACGGTAATAAACGCTCCCTGCGGCTCACGCGCTAAAAGATGGCACGTAAGATGGGCGATTCCTACCTTATGAAAAGGAAGATCCATATTGAGAACACTGTCAAGCCTTGCCACGTAAGCCGCGGCCCGTTGCTCAAGCGTTGCGTTTGCGTCTATCGTAAAACCCTTCATGTGTAAATGCGTCGTTGGAATTATGATAAAATCAAACTTATCAAAGCTTTTCGGCGACAGTCCGAGAGTCAGGTTCTTATCAAGCTCTGTCTCACACCCGAATACGAACTCCACGTCATCATCCTGCGGAAGAGGAAGTGCCTCACTTACGTGAGCGCAGTTCTGCGGAGCATACCAATCGGATGCGCCCTCTACCGCATCATCCCAAAGGTGATCGGTAAGGCAGATTTTCTTCAGTCCGTTATCCTTCGCATACTTCAATATTCTTTCGGTAGTCTGCATAGGATCCTTCGAGCAGGAGGATAAATGCGAATGGATATGATAGTCGTGATCTACGATATATTTCATATTTCCCCTTTCGTCGTACGAATACGACTCTTTTTATATTTATCGGTTATATTACCACGTCGCAATATTCAATACCGTAATACAGCATAGCCGCAACGGCGTCCTCGGTTATTTTCTCGCCCGACACGACTATCGGAACTGCGGGAGGACAGGAAAGGCAAGGATTTGCAAGTATACGCCCCGTCGCATCGCGGGTAAGTATCCTTTCGGACGGCGCAAAAATCGCTTTGCGAATGGACACTTCAGCCCTCGGAGAAACGAACGGCGGCGCGCCTTCGATTATTGCCGCCCTTTGAGGAATACTCAACAGCGCCGCCTTGAGCGCATTAGCGTCCGATTCGGGAGTGAGCATTGCAACGACGAAATCGTTATCGGAAAACTCGCATTCAATTCCCGCCTCGCGCAAAAGCCGTGCAAGAGTAATACCCGTATATCCGTAAGACCTTGCCTCGACGGTGATTTTAAGCGGCTCGTCACCGACTAACGAATAACCGTTTGCTATAAGCTCTTTTTTGATAACGTCAAGCCGAGTCACAAGCGAATCAAGCCGTTCACGGTAACCGTTCTCTATATATTCGTTCACCTTATCAAGCGAGGAAAGAAGCAGATAGGACGGACTCGTCGAGCCAAAAAGCGAGAGCGCTTGCTTGGCGTTTTCGCGTAAAAAATTCGGAGCACCGTGACTTATATGCAAATACGCGCAGCCCGTCAGCGCCGGAAGTGTTTTGTGCGCAGAGTCACAGCACGCGTCAGCTCCAAGGTCTATTGGGTGCATAGATGTGCGAAGGAATTTCGTATAAGCGCCGTGCGCGTTATCCACGAGCAGAAGCACGTCGAAGCGGTGGCACACGTCCGCAATTTTTCTCACGTCACATACGTTTCCGAGATAATCGGGGCTCGTAAGATACACCGCTGTGGGAAGCTCCCTTGCATTGCTAAAGGCTTCTTCAAGAGCTTCGGCGCTCGGAGTACAAGACAAATAGCTTCCGCCGTCGGCAAAAATCCAATCCACGCAAAGGTCAAGCATAGCCGCCGCGTAAACAAACACCTTGTGCGCGTTTCTACCAGCCAAAATTCGAGGCTTTTCGCCCTTCGTCGCGGCGTATTTTGCCACCAAATAAAGCATCGCGCGAATGCAGAGAGACGAGCCCTCGGTGGAATAAAACGTGCAAGCTCCGAAAAGGCGGCTCGCCTCGCGCTCGCTCTCGGCTATTATTCCCTCGGCGCAATACAGATCGTCAGCACCCGTAATTTCAGTAATGTCAAGATGCTCAATGCCAATAAGAGCCTTGCCCTTATGACCGGGCATATGCATGCGCTCCGTGCCCGACTCGGCGTAGGAGCGTGCAAAATCGTATATGGGCGTTTTCATTTTTTCTTTGCGGCAAGAGTTCTTGCAATAGCAACCATTATGGCGCATTCCATTCTCTTGCGGAAAAGCTCGCAGCCGTATTTGTATACGCCGCGTACGGAGCCCGTCGCGTGATATGCGTTTGCGGCACAGCCGCCCGAGCAGTAAAGCTTTGCCCAGCAGTCGCGGCAGTCCTCGCGAACGTAGACGTTGCACGAGCCGAACTCATCTCTGACAGCGGTGTTCGTAACACCGTCGTATATGTTTCCAAGCAGGAATTTTTCCTCGCCCACGAACTGGTGGCAAGGATAGAGATCGCCCCATGGCGTTACTGCCATGTATTCAGTTCCCGAACCACAGCCCGAAATTCTCTTATAGATGCAAGGACCGCCCGTAAGGTCTATCATGTAGTGGTAGAAGGTGAAGGGCTTTCCCTCGCGGTCGCGCTCGAGCATCAGCTCGGCGAGCTTTTCGTACTGCTCAAGGATTATGGGAAGATCCTCCTCGGTAAGCTCC
>JAZQTY010000279.1:0-4434 GCA_045631025.1 Eubacteriales bacterium | reverse complement strand
CCTCTGCGACGTCGCAGATGGAGCCCATGGCAATGATGACACGCTCTGCATCGGGAGCGCCGTAGTAGTTGAAGAGCTGATAGTCAGTGCCCAGCTTGGCATTGACCTTGCCCATGTACTTCTCAACGATTTCGGGAAGTGCATTGTAGTAGCCGTTGCAGGCTTCACGGTGCTGGAAGAAGGTGTCGCCGTTTTCGTGGGAACCACGCATTGCGGGACGCTCGGGGTTCAGGGAGTGCTTGCGGAACTCTGCCACAGCCTCCATGTTCACCATTTCCTTCAGATCAGCATAGTCCCAAGCCTCGATCTTCTGAACCTCGTGAGAGGTACGGAAGCCGTCGAAGAAGCTCAGGAAGGGAACTCTGCCCTTGATGGATGCCAGGTGCGCAACTGCGCCCAGGTCCATGATCTCCTGCTGGTTGGTCTCTGCCATCATAGCGTAACCGGTCTGACGGCAAGCGTAAACGTCGGAGTGGTCGCCGAAGATGTTCAGTGCATGGGATGCAACGCATCTTGCGGAAACGTGGATAACACCGGGAAGAAGCTCACCGGCGATCTTGTACATATTGGGGATCATCAGGAGAAGTCCCTGGGAAGCCGTGTACGTGGTGGTGAGAGCGCCTGCTGCGAGAGAACCGTGAACGGTACCTGCAGCACCTGCTTCAGACTGCATTTCCATAACCTTAACGTTTTCGCCCATGATGTTCTTGAGTCCGGTTGCGGACCAAGCATCGGTGAGTTCAGCCATTACGGATGAAGGTGTGATAGGGTAAATAGCGGCAACCTCGGTGAACGCGTACGATACGTGCGCGGCAGCGGTGTTACCGTCCATGGACATCTTTTTTCTTTGAATAGCCATGAAATATTCCTCCATTTTATTAAAAAATTTTATTCCACCTAATATAATAACACAAAAAAGCAAATAAGTAAATAGACTTTTCAAATTTTTCATTAAAAATTATATACAAAATTAGTTTTTTGACGCCAAAAATGGATTTGTATGTAAAAAAATACGTCAAGGAGCGTATTTTTTGCGTTGCGAAGGTTTTTGCTCTCTACCTCTTGAAAAAAACGGTGAAATGTTGTATAATGTAATTTAAAGTAAAACGATAACAATAATATCACAAAAGAGGTTACGAAATGGGATATTTCAGAGACAGTAAAAGAATAGTGGTAAAGGTTGGAACTTCAACGCTGACGCATAATACGGGACATCTTAATCTGCGCAGAATAGAAAAGCTCGTTAAGGTGCTTTCGGATATGAAAAACTGGGGTATGCAGGTCGTGCTCGTGTCGTCGGGCGCCGTAAGTGCAGGCGTTGCAAAGGTTGGCTTCGGACATATTCCGTCCTCTCCCGAGGAAAAGCAGGCTATGGCTGCAATAGGTCAAAGCGAGCTTATGAAAATTTATGATAAATTTTTCTCTGATTACGGTCACACCGTAGCGCAGATACTTATGACCAAGGAGGTCCTTTCAAATCCCGAGCGACGCGCGGCGGCTGAAAATACCTTTGGACGCTTGCTTGAAATGAACTGTATCCCCGTCGTTAACGAAAACGACTCGGTATCTACGGACGAGCTTACCAAATTCGGTGGAAACGACATTCTCTCCGCTTACGTTGCGGAGCTTGTTAACGCCGATCTTTTGCTCAATCTTTCGGACGTTGACGGTCTTTACGATTCCGACCCCCGTACCAATCCCGACGCAAGGCTTATCGAGAGGGTTGAGTGCCTTGACGACGAAATCTACGCAATAGCGGGCGGAGCCGGTACGAGCCGCGGAACGGGAGGAATGGTTGCAAAGCTGAATGCAGCGAGAATGGTTACGGAGAAGGGAATACCGATGTTTATTCTCAACGGACACGATCCCGAAATTCTGTATACGCTTCTTGACGGAGGTCACGTCGGAACTTATTTTACTGCAAGTAAGGACGCAAAAAAATGACGGACGCGCAAAAACGCCGCCGCATGAAAAAAATCGTAGCGGCGCTTGAGGAAAAATATCCCGATGCGACCTGCGCGCTCGAATACGGCGGCGAGCCTTGGCGACTTATGGTCATGGCGCGGCTATCGGCGCAGTGCACCGACGCGCGTGTCAACGAGGTTTGCCGAGTTCTTTTCGAGAAATTTCCTACGCTTGACGAATTGGCTGACGCACCGCTCACGGAAATCGCGCAAATAATCCGTCCGTGCGGATTATGGCAGAAGAAATCGGAAAACATAAAGGACGAGTGTATTATTCTGCGAGAGCGCTTCGGCGGAGTTTTACCTGATAATATGGAGGATTTGCTATCGCTTCCGGGAGTAGGACGAAAGATTGCCAACCTGCTTCTCGGAGATATATACAAAAAGCCCGCGATAGTAGCGGATACGCATTGCATACGCATCTGCGGCAGGCTTGGAATGTATCCAGAGACTCTGAAGGACGCGCATAAGGTTGAGAAGATAATGTCCTCACTCGTAGAGCCCCCAAAGCAATCGGATTTTTGCCACCGAATAGTTCAGTTTGGACGCGACGTTTGCATGGCTCGTTCGCCAATGTGCACGAAATGTCCGTTGCGCGAAAATTGCGAGCACGGGATGCAAAAAACTCTTGACAGAAGATAAAAATTTTAATATAATAATTTAGGTAACAAAACAACAGATTTTTGATTGGAGAAAATATTATGTACAGAATAGGTGTTGACCTTGGTGGAACTAACATCGCCGTCGGTATGGTGAACGACAAGCTTGAGCTTGTAAAGAAGATAAGCACGCCCACGGGCGCTACGCGTCCAGGCGAGGAGATAGTTGCGGATATTGCCGCTCTTTGCCGTAGAATATGCGAGGAAACGGGAGTTGCTCTCGGTGACGTCGTAAGCATTGGAATTGCTACTCCCGGCATCGCAAATCACGATACGGGTGTCGTTGAGTACGCAAACAATCTGCCCTTCCACAAATTCCCCATAGCCGATATGCTCAAAAAGGCACTTGACGCGGATATCCCCGTAAAAATAGAGAACGACGCGAACGCGGCGGCTTGGGGCGAGGCTTGCGCAGGCGCGGCAAAGGGAACGAAAAACAGCGTTATGATCACGCTCGGCACAGGTGTGGGCGGCGGAAGAGTTATCGGCAACAAGGTTTATTCCGGTTTTAACTATGCGGGCGGAGAGCTTGGACATATCGTCATAGAGGTTGACGGCGCCCCCTGCTCCTGCGGCAGACGCGGCTGTTGGGAGGCGTATTCGTCGGCAACCGCGCTTATTCGCATGACCAAGGAGAAGATAGAGGAGTGCCGCGCCACGGGCAGACGTACCGTTATGGCTGATGCTTCCAAGGTATCCGGACGTACGGCGTGTGACGCTATGCGCGCAGGTGACGAGGCGGCGAAGGAGGTTTACGATAAGTATATCAAGTACCTCGCATCAGGCCTTGCTACCATTATAAATATTTTCCAGCCCGAGGTTATTTCTCTGGGTGGCGGTATTTCGGGAGAGGGACAGTCGCTTATAGACTCATTGCTTCCCATAATCCGCAAGGAGCAGTACGGTGGAACGGTCGTGGCTCTTACCGACATCCGTATCGCAAAGCTTGGAAATGACGCGGGAATTATCGGCGCGGCAATGCTTTGATAGTTTATATAAAAATATAAGTAAAAAACGGAATGCTTCAACGTGGCTTAAGCCTGTTGAAGCATTCCGCTTTTATTCGTTTTATTTGCAGATATCGTACGCCATCTTATAAAGCGAAGCGATTTCCTCGGTGCGCTTTGCGCAGATCTTTCGCATTTCCGCAAGCTCTTCCTCGGAGAAGCCGTCAAGGTCGTTTTCCTTGAGCTTGTTCTTGTACATACGGTCTGTCGTAAGAGCGAAAACGATATCAAGGTCGGTAATAGCGCCGTCGTCCTCAACAACGACTCTGTTGCTCTTGCCCTCAAGCAAAAGTTCAACTGCCGCAACGCCCATCTTGGTTGCCGTAAGTCTGTCGCGCAGAGTGGGAGAACCGCCGCGAACGGTATGCGCAAGACGCGCAAACTTGGTCTCAACGCCAGTTTCTTCTTCAATTCTTCCGCGGAGAATTTCGCCGTAGGGAACGGACTTGCCGTTTTCATCGGTGCCAAGCACGCCTTCGCTGACGACTACTATCATTCCGCGCTTGCCCGCAGCCTTTGCGCTCTTTATCTTCTCTATTGCAAGCTCCTCGTCAAAGGGAATCTCGGGAATGCAAACTGCAACTGCGCCCGATGCAATACCCGTCATAAGAGCTATCTGTCCGCAATCACGTCCCATAACCTCAACGACGTCGCAACGAGCGTGAGATTCGCAGGTGTCGCGAAGTCTGTCAACCGCTTCAAGAACGGTATTCATAGCGGTATCAAAGCCCACGGTGTAGTCAGTTGCGGTAATATCGTTGTCGATAGTGCCCGTAACTCCGATGGTGGGAATGCCGTGGAGAG
>JAZQTY010000278.1:0-2944 GCA_045631025.1 Eubacteriales bacterium | reverse complement strand
AACCCACTATGAGTTGCTTGCAACTCATATAATTTGCGCGTAGCAGGCATACAAGAGTTTGCACAAATTATACGCGCAAATGGGGGTTCAGAATCCCATCATTCACCCCCGCTTGCGTAAAAGCGCTTAATAAAGTACAGTACAGACTCCGCCACCCCTCATCCGTCGCTTCGCGCCACCTTCTCCCAAGGTCCGGGAGAAGGCTTTTATAGCGAGTGCTAACATTAACTATATTGATATAGTGCCGATATCAAAAAAAGCTGTTGACGAAAAAATCGAAATAATACCGAAATTTAAAGACGTTTATCCGACTTGATATCTGTTATAGATATATTAAAACTTAACTCAGAAAACCGAGCGGAATTATAAATCAGCCTTCTCCCGGATCTTGGGAGAAGGTGGCGCGCGTAGCGTGACGGATGAGGGGTGGCGGAGTCTGCACCGCACTTTATCAAGTAAGTTTTTAGTTAATGATTTCGATTTTTATGAAAATTTATGCAACGGAATTTTGCGGATTGCAACTATATTAGTGAAGGGCAATGAACTCCCGGAAAGGAGGAAGAAGATGACGGATGAAAAATTGATAGAAATGTTCTGGAATCGCGACGAGGATGCGATTCGGGCGGCAGAGGAGAAGTACCGCGCGTTTTGCCATTCGGTCGTGCGAAACCTCCTTGCAAATCAGGAGGACAGGGAGGAATGCGTCAACGATGCTTTCCTCGCGCTTTGGAACAAGATACCGCCCGAGCGGCCGAAGAGCCTTTCGGCATTTCTCGCGAAGATCGTGCGCACGCTTGCGCTTGAGCGGTCGCGCAAGGAGAACGCCTGGAAGCGCGGCGGGCGGGTGCAGACGGTCGGTGAGGAATTCCTTGCAGGTGTCACAAACGGCAGAACTCTCGCTGACGATTACGAGGCGAGCCTCGCGGGCAGGATAATCAACGAATTTCTCGATTCACAGCCCAAAGCTGACCGCAAGATATTCATACTTCGCTATTGGTTCGACGAGGATATCTCGCGCATCGCCCTTCGCACGGGATATTCGGAGAGCCGCATCAAATCATTACTTAAACGCCAGCGCGACAAGCTTCGCGCAATGCTCGAAAAGGAGGGAATAACGGTATGAGAGAATTACCGATTATTGACGACAAAAGACTTCTCGGCGCGCTTGACTATATAGACGAAAAATATATTGCCGAGGTGACCGAAAGCTATAAGGTCTTCGAGGAATCCGACGGAAAAGTATCGGTGCGCAGGGCAGTTAAGACGTCTGTCAAACAGATCGCAATTCTTGCGGCGTGTGCTATGTTGCTTTCGTTGGCTGTTCCGATCGTAAGCTATATCGTGCCGCAGATGGGAGAAATGCTTGGCGGTAACGCGGGAAATATCGGTGAACCGGAAACGTTTGATATGGAAGGCTTTGCAGATATGTCGGAGCGTGATCTGATCGAACATATAGGTGAGGTGCCCGAGGAATTCGCCGAAATAATAAATCAAAATCTGTTTAAGAATATACGTGTTAGTGGGGATAAAATCATCAAAGCGGCCTCGGATGATAAGTATAACATTGAAGTTTACGATCTGTACGGAAATTTATTGCACAAAATAAAGTATAAATTTGAACCCGCCGGCGGGAATCTTTCTTACCGAAATAATATTCATGCTTTATCAGACGGAAATTATATGATGATTATTCCGCACACTACGTATTATGTAATTTCGGCCCCGGGGCAGAGCGAACAACGCGAGGTTGAAGCGAGAGCAATAAAATTCAATAAAAACGGAAGAGCAATTTTTGATACACTTCTTGAAACAAAATGCGGTGAGTTCGAATACTTTTTTGAGATAGACAGCGGATATCTGCTGATAGGCGGAAGTTATCAAAAAAGAGACAGATATTTTTTGAAGTTGGACAAGCACGGCAATCTTACGGACAATCTCAAAGGGGGAAGTTCGGAGCATGACAGGCTTTACCACGCCGAATACGGCGAAGATGGATTGGTGATGTATTTGCGCGATTTCGCGCGTTCCGGATACGATATTTTAAGACAGAGATACAGCGATGATTATGCATTGCTTGAAAGCGAAAAGTACGATAGTGATAAACCGTATACCGAATTCTATCAATTGCCAACAGGACACTGGAATGTCAGAAATTTTGTTTTGGGATATAATCCGGGGCATAAAGATGATCCGGAAATGCCGATGTTGGGATATGTATCGTCTGTTATTGAATATGATGATTTTATATTGATAGTATCCGAACGTGATACATATGAGGCGGATAATATTCACTTTTTGCATATGTATACAGAAACAGTTTATACTGCTTATACATACGATGCGGAGATCATATGGCGAAGTGCGGTTGATTCTACCGATTACGAAAGATTGGCGGAAATCAAAAAAGCGTATGAAGAAGAGCAAGACCGATTCAACAAATAAGTGAAATCGAATAAACAAGGAACCCGCGGGACACTCCCGCGGGAGTCAGACTTCTGACAAACTCATAAAAAACAAAGTGGTATGTCAAATTGCACAAGTAATAGACATACAGCTATGTTCGCACAAACAAAATAGGCCTTCCCCGGTGGGGGAAGGTGGCACGAAGTGACGGATGAGGCGTTTTAATAAGATACCGTTTTTCGAGCGTAGCGAGAAAATCTTCTCCGATAGCCTGCACTAAATATTTTTTCTTTATCAAATTTGGCAAATATTCTTCGTTTTTGTATATTTGCAATCTGAATGCAGAACTAAGTATTATATTGGGTATGTTTTGGAAGATTTTCGCTGCGCGAAAATCTATATCTTATTAGGCGCCTCATCCGCCGCTTTGCGGCACCTTCCCCCCGCCGGGGAAGGCCTATTTTGTTTGTGCGAACATAGGTTTTTGCTTTTTGTGCATATTGCTATATGCTGAATTTTTTGATACTTTGTCAGTAAACTG
>JAZQTY010000277.1:0-1703 GCA_045631025.1 Eubacteriales bacterium | reverse complement strand
CTTATGCACGTTGATAAGCTTGCTGCTTTCGTTAAGGAAAACGGCCTTGATATGGGCTTTGCCTTTGACGGTGATGCAGACAGATGCTTGGCAGTTGACGAAAACGGAAAAATTATCGACGGCGACGCTATTTTGTATATTCTTGCAAAGCGTCTTAAAGCGCGCGGTATGCTTAATCAGGATACCGTTGTTCCTACCGTTATGTCTAATAGCGGATTCGTAAAGTCGCTTGATAAGCTTGGAATTAAGACCGAGCTTACCACCGTTGGCGATAGATTCGTTTACGAGCGTATGCAGGAGAAGGATTATTCGCTTGGTGGCGAGCAGTCCGGACATATAATCATTAAGAAGTACGCCTCTACAGGTGACGGACTCCTTACGGCTATTATGCTTGCAGAGGAGGTTTGCGACACAAAGCAATCTCTTGCAACCCTTACCGAGGGACTTACAGTTTATCCTCAGGTTACTAAGAACGTAAAGGTTACAAGCAAGGAGGCTGTATTTGAGGACGAGGCTGTTAAAGCAATCTTTGCCGAGGTTGAAGGCCTTATCGGTGAGGACGGTAGAGCCCTCCTCCGTAAGAGCGGAACTGAGCCTAAGATCAGAGTTATGATTGAGGCGCTTAGCGAGGAGCTTTGCGAAAAGTACGCTAATATGATTGTAAACGTAATTCTTGAGAGAGGATACGGTGCGTAAGATGTCAGATATGCAAAAAAAGGTTAAAACCGCGGAGCTTTACGATTGTCAGACTCCCTATCTTAAAGAGCTTTTTGACAACGCTGAATATCCGTGGGAGATGCTCTCTAAGATAAAGGCTCATATTCTTTCTATAATTGAGAACGGAATGGAGGGCTACACTCTTTTAACGGAGGGCGTACTTGTTGGCGAGAACGTAAAGATTGCCGCCACGGCAACTATTGAAGGCCCTACCGTTATCGGCTCTGGAACGGAAATCAGACCCGGCGCGTATATTCGCGGAAGCGTTATAACCGGTGAAAACTGCGTTATCGGTAATTCCAGCGAGCTTAAGAACTGTGTTCTCCTTAATAAGGTTCAGGTTCCTCACTACAATTACGTTGGTGACTCGGTTCTTGGCAACTACGCTCACATGGGCGCAGGCTCTATCTGCTCAAATCTTAAATCCGATGGCAAGAACATCGTTATTCACGGTGACGTTGAGTACGAAACAGGACTTCGCAAGATAGGCGGAATTTTGGGCGACCACGCCGACATCGGTTGTGGCTGTGTGCTCAATCCTGGTACTGTTATCGGCAAGAATACCTCTGTTTATCCCCTTAACTCGCTTCGTGGAGTTTTTCCTGAGGGCTGCATAGTTAAGAAGATAGACGATGTTGTAAAGAGAAGATAATTTTAATATATAATTTTTACGGGGGAAAACTTTCTTAGAAGAAAGCTTTCCCCCGCACCCCTTTTTCAAAGAATTTTCAAATGTGAAATATATGTTATTGATAAAAATGCGCTCGACCTTTATTTGTATTGGTCGAGCATATTTTTTATAATTATTACAAATAAATCCGCTTGAAAGTTTTTGAAGGATAGGGGTTTGGGGAAAGGAAAACTTTTTTCAAAAAGTTTCCTTTCCCCAAGTATAAAACATAAACTATTTAATTACTGCTCGTTCATAACTGGCTCAGTTTCGCCTGATTTAACTGCGTCAAAGTCTGCCTTAATCTCGTCGGAGG
>JAZQTY010000276.1:0-4179 GCA_045631025.1 Eubacteriales bacterium | reverse complement strand
TCACCCGAAAGATATGCGGACAGTTGACGGAGGCGTGCCTGCTCGCTTCGCTTGCCAAGATACCACGGCACCTTATCCGAAGCGACCGTCATCGAATCGGGAACGACTATTACCATATATTCAATTCCCGCTTTTTCGTATATTTCCGTGCGGTATTTAAGATTTTCCGATATTGCGTCAAGCTCCTCGTCGGTAAAAGGATCGCCACCGATATAATCAAGCAGCCGTTGGTATCCGTTGCCCGAATCAACCGTTTCAAACAGCCAATCGTCCTCACCGATAATTATATTCTTTCCCTCAATGCTTCCAAAAAGCTTATATCCAACGAGCCTTGAAAAAGACGTGATGCTCTCATCGCTGTAAAACATTTCGTTAAAGCTCTTCTTATCGCTCGCACTCGAACGAGTGCCGAAAACAGTTCCAAGTCCTATATATATCATAAAGGTAAGCACTACACCCGCAAAAAGCGTAATTATAAGGAAATTAACCGATTTTTTTCTCTGCATACATTCCCTCCTATATAATCACGTATTTAAACAAGCTTTGATCGTAAGCTGCGGCTGATCCCGAAAATACAACCACCGTCATTACGAATACAGCAAGCAAAGAGATCATTCGAACGGAGCTCCAAAATATTTTCGTTCGCTCCGTCGAGCGATCGTATGCTCTTTCAGCAAAGCCCATTCGAGGAACAAGCAAAAACAGCCCGATAAGCGAAACAAGCAAATACTTTGCACCTGAAAAGGCTATAAGCACGAGATCGGTTTGATATTCAGCATTTTCGAGAGATATATCGCCAATATAGTCGATCATTGCCTGCGCGCCGCCCTCAAGCGTCACGAATATCCACAAAACACCAATTATCAGCATCATAAGCATACCAAACAGCACACGCAAGCCCGTTCTCCTCCTGCCTCCGCGCTTTTCAAGGTGCAAAAGCCTCGAGAGACACGCAAACAAACCGATAGGAAGAGCGAGAGCAAGAGCGGTCATATCCGTCCGCACTGCGAGCACTACGCAAATGCACGTAATAACAGCTCCGACGTATTCTCCTCCGCGAACACCGAAAAGTCGGCAAACGGGAGCGACAAGGTAGGTCCTGCTCCATTCCTTAACGTTTACGAAAAGCGCCTCTCCGTACTCTTCTACGGTCAACGCCGAGAAGGGATTTGCCTTTATTTCGCGCACGTCAATTCCGTATATACGGCAAAGTCCGACGCTCATATCGTAATATCCGGAAACGCTGAAGAATATACCGAAATAGATAAGTACTATAAGAAGAACGATTATAGTGACGTTGGGAGTTTCCCAGGAGTATGAAAATATTTTCTCATAGCCGTCCAAGAGCACCGCTCCAACGGCAACGCGCTTGACAAATCCCGTAACGAACAAAAGAACTCCGTCCGCGCCTCTCTCAAGCCCCATTCGAACGTTTTTATCATCGGTAAGCTCGCAAAAACGGGAGTAACCGATGAACGGTCCGAGTATCATCAATGGAAAAAAGCTCAAATACGACCAAAGCTTACCGATATTTTTTTCTGCCTCTCCCGACCTCGACGCATCGAAAATATACGCTGACGCACACAGTGCAGGCATAGTTATACCAACAGGGTAAACAAATCCGTAGGCATCGGTATAAGCAGCGGTACGCATAATCGCCAACCACAGGATAGGAGCAACTCCGAGAACTATCCCGACAGCCCTCGCCTTAAGTGCCGTCGCCAGTCTCGCCGCAAAAAACGCAAAAACAGTCAGAAGCGGAATACAAAGTATATTTATCGGGTCTTGTATATTCAAAAGCACGCAGTACGCTGCTGAAATAGCGCAAAGGCACAGCCTTCTGTGTACCTTACCGAAGATGGCAACAAAAAGCACGGATAGCGGTAAAAACAAAAATATAAACGCCGGTGCCGTAAAAAGCATTCCCTTTCCCTCCTTTTTTGCGAAATTAAAACCGTTCATTATATGATATCACATTTTTCACCTTTTTTCAATCATTTTCCGATATTTTTATGAAACGCGGTCTCTTTGGGCAATATTCCGCTATATTTCGTTCTTTAGTCTATCTTTAGCGCGACGTGATACAATTACGATACGATACGGAAATAATAAAAAAACGGAGGACGAAGCAAACACCGAAAATGGACTACGTACTATACGAGTAATAGGCTCGCCGCAGATCTAAACGACGAGCTTGAAGCTGCGATTCAAGCCGTCTCAATAAAATTATATCCTTGCATTGACAAAACAACAAACAAGTGATATAATATAGAGTGAATTTTTATAAAGTTATTTGTAATAAGGAGAAAATATGTCAAATTTCAAAATAGAAACTAAATGTATTCAGTCGGGCTACACGCCCGCTAACGGTGAGCCCAGAGTTCTTCCCATCTGCCAGAGCACTACCTACAAGTATGACAGTGCCTCGCACCTCGGCGATCTTTTCGACCTCAAGGCTCCCGGTCATATGTATACGAGAATTTCCAACCCTACCGTTGATGCGGTTGAAAAGAAAATCGCCGATCTCGAGGGCGGTACGGGGGCTGTTCTCTGCTCCTCCGGTCAGGCGGCTAACCTCTTGGCTATTCTCAACATCACCTCGGCAGGTCAGAACATCGTCAGCATGTCCTCTATCTACGGCGGAACGATAAATCTTTTTGCGGTTACCCTCAAGCGCCTCGGCATTGAGGTCCGCTTCGTTACCCCCGAGATGAGCGACGAGGAGGTTGCTTCTCATATCGATGAGAACACGAGAATGTTCTTCGGAGAGACCATCGCAAACCCCGCACTCGTTGTATTTGATATTGAAAGATACGCAAAGCTTGCTCACGCGCACGGAATTCCGCTCGTAGTTGACAACACCTTTGCAACTCCTGTTCTTTGCCGTCCCTTTGAGTTTGGCGCAGACATCGTAGTTCACTCCACCACCAAATACATGGACGGACACGCGCAGGTAGTCGGCGGCGTCGTAGTTGACGGCGGTCGTTTTGACTGGACTGCAGGCGGCAAATATCCCGAGCTTACCGAGCCCGACGCATCCTACCACGGCGTCGTTTACACCAAGGACTTCGGCAACGAGAACGCATACTTCACAAAGCTTCGCGTTCAGCTTATCCGTGACTTCGGTACGCCCCTCGCTCCTCTGCCCGCATACCTTCTCAATATCGGTCTTGAAACGCTCGCGCTTCGCATGGAGCGCCACTGCGCAAACGCACTCAAGGTTGCAAAATTCCTTGAGAAGAACGAGAACGTAACGTGGGTAAATTACCCCAAGCTCGAGGGCAATTCACAGTATGCTCTTGCAGAAAAGTATCTCCCCCTCGGCGCGTGCGGAGTTATCTCCTTTGGCGTTAAGGGCGGCAGAGAGGCTGCAGTTAAATTTATGGATAGTCTCAAGCTCGCGGCTATCGTCGTTCACGTTGCAGACGCGAGAACGTCCGTGCTTCACCCTGCAAGCACCACCCACCGTCAGCTCACCGACGAGCAGCTTATCGACGCGGGAATTACGCCCGATCTCGTTCGCTTCTCCGTTGGAATCGAAAATGCAGACGACATTATCGCCGACCTTGCCGAGGCTCTTGAGGCTTCGCAGAAATAAGGCAAGCAGGGGTAAAACTTACGAAAGAGAGGCTACAAAATGCCCATCAGAATACCAAATCTTTTGCCCGCAACGCAGGTCTTGCTTGATGAAAATATCTTCGTTATGACGGAAACTCGCGCTATGACGCAGGATATTCGTCCCTTGAAAATCCTCATGCTCAACCTCATGCCGCAAAAGATCGTGACCGAAACGCAGATAGCGCGTCTAATTGGCAACACTCCCCTTCAGGTGGAGCTTGAGCTTTTGCAGACCGCAACGCACAAGTCGAAGCACACCTCGGCGGAACATATGCTTGCGTTTTACAAAACCTTTGACGAGGTCCGCCACAAAAAATACGACGGTCTTATAATAACGGGCGCGCCCGTTGAGCAAATGGAATTTGAGGAGGTCGAGTACTGGGACGAGCTTTGCGAGATTATGGAATGGAGCAAGACTCACGTGACCAGCACCTTCCACATCTGTTGGGGTGCGCAGGCAGGGCTTTATTACCACTACGGCGTGAAAAAATATCCGCTTGAGCGTAAGCTTTTCGGAAGTCGGAGGCCAAGCGGTCTTGAAGACAACACTTAGCTACAACT
>JAZQTY010000275.1:0-3015 GCA_045631025.1 Eubacteriales bacterium | reverse complement strand
ACCGTCCGAGAAGCGAGCTTTTAGGCGCAGACTCGCTTGTTGATACTGCAGACGAGCTTCTCGCACTTTTCGATTAAGAATAATTACACCAAACCATTGAAAGGAAAAAATATGAAGGTAGGATTCGTTTCTCTCGGCTGTCCCAAAAATCAGCTTGACACCGAGGTCATGCTTCACGAGGTAGCGTCGGCGGGCTACGAGATAACCCCCGAGGAAACCGAGGCGGACGTCGTTATAATAAACACCTGTGGCTTTATCGAAAGCGCAAAGAAGGAAGCAATCGACAACATTCTCGATATTGCGTGGCTTAAAAAGCACCGCTCTCTTCGCGCTATCGTCGTAACGGGCTGTCTTGCGGAGCGTTACAGAGAGCAGCTTCTTGATGAATTTCCCGAAATAGACGCGGTTTTAGGCGTTGGAAGCATACACAATATCGTTGAAGCAATCGAAGCCGTTACCGTAAAAAAGAAAAAGGGCTCGAAGCGCAAGTATTCCTCCTTTGAGGACAAGGAAGCTGTACGTCTTGGCGGCGACCGAATTCTCACGACTCCCGAATACATGGCGTATCTCAAGATCGCAGAGGGCTGTGACAACCGTTGCGCCTACTGCGCTATCCCCTCTATACGCGGAAAATTCCGTTCCCGTCCTATGGACGATATAATCAAAGAGGCAAAGCAGATGGACGCTCTCGGCGTTCGCGAGCTTTGCGTAGTAGCGCAGGACACCACTCGCTACGGACTCGATCTCTACGGAGAGTATAAGCTCGCAGAGCTTCTGCATAGAATTACGGAGGAGACGTCCATTCCGTGGATAAGAATTCTCTACTGCTACCCCGACAAGGTAACCGACGAGCTCGTAGCGGAAATGCGCGACAACCCCAGAATACTTAAATATATAGACCTGCCCATACAGCACATAAGCGACCATATGCTTCGCGCTATGAACCGTCACGGCGACAAGCAAATGATACTTGACGTTATCTCAAAGCTCCGCCGCGAGATTCCCGATATCACCATACGTACCACATTTATCGTAGGCTTCCCCGGAGAGACCGAGGAGGACTTCGTCGAGCTTTGCAAGTTCGTTAAGGAAACGAAGTTCGAGCGCGCGGGCGTATTTACCTACTCTCGCGAGGAGGACACGGCGGCTTACGACATGCCCAATCAGATCGACGAGCAAGTAAAGCTCGACAGAATGGACCTCATAATGCGCGAGCAAATAGAAATAAACGAGGAAAATAACCGAAAGATGGTTGGCAAGACGATTACCGTTCTCTGCGAGGACTACGATCCCGTAAGTGAGGTTCATTTCGGCAGAGACGCCGCAAACGCGCCCGAAATTGACGGAAAGATATATTTCCGCTCGTCAAAGCGCATCGCTCCCGGCTCGTTCGTTAAGGTAAAAATACGTGAGGTGGTCGATTACGACCTTTTAGGCAGAGCTATCATCGAAGATTGAGGTAAAATTATGAAAATGAATCTTCCAAATAAGCTTACCGTCATCAGGCTCTTATTAGTTCCCGTGATAATGGTCGTAGGAATGCTTCCCTATATTCCGTTCCTTCTTTCCTGCTTTTTGGTTGCCGTTCTGTTTATTCTCACGGCAGTTACGGATATGCTTGACGGCAGGATAGCAAGAAAGCACGGGCTCATAACTGACTTCGGCAAATTTCTCGACCCCGTCGCAGATAAGTTTATGGTTATCGGAACGCTGTTCGTCATACTCTTCAAGCCCGAATTCAACCATATCAAGGCGCTGATAATCTTCTCGCTCGTGTTCATCGTTTTTCGCGAGCTTGCGGTAACGTCAATGCGACTCGTCGTATCAACGGGAGAGGGCATCGTTATAGCCGCCAACAATCTCGGTAAGATCAAAACGGTATCCCAGATAGTTGCGATAGCAACGACTCTGCTTGAGCCCGTAGTACAGCACGTTTTTGCGAAAGCCACGGGACTTACGTGGGACGGAAACGTATTACCGCTTACGTACCTTACGCTTATATTCTCAATAGTTATGACCGTGTGGTCGGGAATAAGCTATATTAAATCATATTGGAAATATCTCGATCCGGAGAAATAAAAAATAACACGCAGAAAAAAAGGAGACAAAAAATGAAAGCAGTAGTAACTGTCGTAGGACACGACGCAAAAGGAATCATCGCAAAGGTAAGCGCGAAGTGCGCGGAGCGCGGAGGAAATATCGTTGAAATTTCCCAGAGCGTTCTCAAGGAATATTTCGCGATGATAATGGTAATCGAAATCAACGATTTGAATATCCCCTTCTCCGCGCTCGTCGAGGAGCTTGACGCGCTCGGCAAGGAGAACGGACTTGACATTCGCGCAATGCACGAGGATATCTTCAACTCCATGCACAGAATTTGAGGTTGAGAAATGATAAATACAAACGATATCCTTGAAACTATAAATATGATAAAGGACGAGAACCTTGACGTCCGTACGATAACCATGGGTATCTCTCTTTACGACTGCGCGGGCGACGACGTAAACGTCGTTTGCGACAGAATTTACGACAAAATAACCACGAGCGCAGAGCACCTCGTCGAGGTCGGCTGCAACATAGAAAAGGAATACGGTATACCGATAATCAACAAGCGCGTTTCCGTAACTCCCATCTCCATGGTCGGCGGCAAGTATTCCCCCGACGATTACGTAAAAATGGCTAAAACACTTGACAGAGCAGCTCATACCCTCGGTATAAACTTTATCGGCGGCTACGGCGCTCTCGTTCAAAAGGGATTTACCAATAACGCGCGCAATCTTATTATGTCCATACCTTACGCACTTTCCGAGACCGAGCGTGTTTGCTCGTCCGTAAACGTAGCGTCCTCAAAGGCAGGCATAAACATGGACGCAGTTGCGCTCATGGGTAAGATAATAAAGGAAACGGCTTACCTTACCAAGGATAACCAATCCATAGGCTGCGCAAAGCTCGTAGTGTTCGCGAACGTTCCCGAGGATAACCCATTTATGGCAGGTGCATTCCACGGAGTAGGTG
>JAZQTY010000274.1:0-2035 GCA_045631025.1 Eubacteriales bacterium | reverse complement strand
CGAAACAAAGCCTGCCCTCATATCGTCAAAGGCGTCCTTTGCGGTTATCATCATTACGGGGGTGGTATAGCCCGCGTCGCGAAGGGAGCGGACAAGCTCGTATCCGTCCACGTTGGGCATCATAATATCGGATATGATAAGGTCAAAATACTCTTTTTCCATAGCGTCAAGGGCTTCTTTTCCGTCGGCAACGCCCTTTACGGCATATCCGTTTTTTATGAGCACGTGTGAAAAAAGTCGGTTAAGCTCTCTGTCGTCCTCTGCAATGAGTATTTTTAACATACGGGTTCTCCTATTTTTATACGGGTAGTAATGATATATATTACCGCAGGAAAATAAAGTAAAATTCAACCGTAAATCAACTATAATTGAACAGTTAGTATTATAACCGCCATATAACAAAATGTCAATAGGGAGGCAAAAAACACAAAAACAAATAAAAATCCGCGTATTTTCTCTTTTTTATTATGTATTTTGCCGTTGAAAAACCGAGTGCGAAGGAGTATAATTATTTGGTTTGAAAATATATGAAAAGAGTGTAGAAAATGATAGTTTTATTCGAAATTGCTGTGGCTCTTTTTGCAGGACTTTTAATGTCCCGTCCCGCAAAGAAGCTCGGTCTTCCCGCTGTAACGGGATATCTTATAGCAGGTCTGCTTATCGGTCCCTTCGTGCTTGGTCAGCTGGGCATTGAGGGCTTGGGCTTTGCTACGAGCGAGCACGTTGAGGCGCTCGGCGTTATATCCGACGTGGCTCTCGGCTTTATCGCCTTTGCCATAGGTAACGAATTCCGCGTTTCCCAGCTTAAGCAGATAGGCAAGCAGGCTACGGTCATTGCGATTTTTCAGGCAATAGTTGCCACTATTTTCGTTGACGCGGCTCTTATCGGTCTTCACTTCCTTATGCCCGATAAGCTCTCCATCTCAACGGCAATAACCCTCGGCGCAATCGCAACCGCTACCGCTCCCGCCGCAACCCTGATGGTTGTTAACCAGTACAAGGCAAAGGGTAAGCTTACCGACATACTGCTCCCCATAGTTGCGTTGGACGACGCTGTGGGACTTATAGTTTTCGCAGTATCCTTCGGTATCGCAAAGGCGCTCAACTCCGGTGCGTCCCTTTCCATCTTTACCGTTGCCGTTAATCCCCTTATCGAGATAATCGGTTCTCTGCTTCTCGGCGCCTTGATCGGCGTTATATTCAACTTTTCCGAAAAGTTCTTCTTCTCCCGTTCAAAGCGTATGTGTATATCCATCACCTACGTTTTCCTTGCGGTTGCAATATCCAAGCTTCATTTTGCCATTCCCGGCACCGAGCTTGAGATCGGCTTCTCTCCCCTGCTGGTATGTATGATGCTGGGCACCGTATTCTGCAATCTGTGCGAATTTTCCGAGGAGCTTATGGCTAAGGTTGACAGATGGACCGCTCCCCTCTTCGTGCTGTTCTTCGTAATCTCCGGCGCAGAGCTTGATCTGAGCGTATTTACCGATTGGGCAGTCATCGTCATCGGCGTGGTATACATCATCTTCAGAAGCGCGGGCAAGATATTCGGCGCAAATATAAGCTCCAAGTTTATGAAGTGCGATCCTTCCATTCAGAAGTATCTGGGCATAACCCTTCTTCCTCAGGCGGGCGTTGCTTTGGGAATGTCCGTTACCGTTGCCGCTGAATTGGGCGCAGACGGTGCGATCATAAGAAATATAGTTCTCTTTGCGGTTCTCGTGTACGAGCTCTTCGGTCCTCTTATGACAAAGATAGCTCTTACCAAGGCAGGCGATATAAAGCCCAAGGAATTGGAACCCGTAAAACACGATAAAAACGAAAAACCGGTCTGGTAATCGCTCGGCAGAATAACGCAGAACAAAAACGCAAAATGAATGTGAAAAGTTCAGTTTAGTAAGTTCCCATTCGTAGGGCGGGCGGCTTGCCCCCGCCGAACACCAATATTTAAAGGTAAACTTCCGTAGAAAATATCTACGGAACTTCTTTTATTTTATTTGCGTTTTTTAGGCGTTTTCAGGCGGTGGGCAGTACC
>JAZQTY010000273.1:0-10146 GCA_045631025.1 Eubacteriales bacterium | reverse complement strand
CAGTGCCCTTCGTCGCTTTAAGCGTGCAATGGCTCGTTCCGGCGTCCTTACCGAGCTTCGCAAGAGAGAACACTATGAGAAGCCCAGCGTAAAGCGCAAGAAGAAGTCTGAAGCTGCTCGCAAGAGAAAGTACAAATAATTTAGATTATTTTGTAACGCAAACGGAACCGTTTTCACGGTTCCGTTTTTGTTTTCGTATGGCAGGGATTATCTCCCACCGTATATTAAATTGACGTCTTTTGTAACGGCGGCTGCAAGCCACCGCCCTACGTGTAACCAAAGCCTTGCGCTATAAAATTTTATTTGTGCGTTAAATATGTTTTTTGCGGACAGTCGAGGACGCCTGTCCCTAAAAATGTTAAAATAACATTCGTTTTATTGATTTTTTAATTGCTATTTTAAATTTTTAGTTAAAATAAAAAATGTGATGATATTTTTAGGCGATTGTAGGGACAGGCGTCCCCGACTGTCCGTTATAATTAAATAAAAAAGAAAGACGGCGGTGCGCAGAGTCCGCCGTCTTTCTACATTAGAAAATACCAACAATATTCAACCAATGAATAATATTTTTTCGATGTGTCCGTCCACAAAATATATTTGTGTGAAGTTTTTTGCCACGCTTTTTTACAAAAAAGCGTGAAAAAATCGCGTCCCCCACAAGCTCTAAATATTCTCCACAAGCTCGCCTATAAGTCCCTCGTTGTTGGAGCATAAACAGAGATTTGATATCTTTTTAATTTCGGGGTGCGCGTTTGAAGGGCAAACGGCGACGTCTGCCGCCAAAAGCAGCTCCAAGTCATTGAGATAATCGCCGCAGGCGTACACGGTATAGTCCTCACCCATAAAGCGATGGACGTAATCCATAAGGCTCTTCCCTTTATTCACTCCCGCAGGCTGCAGATCAATAATCGTAGGCCACGACTGCGTTGCGGTAAATTTGTCACCAAACACCTCAACGATTCTCGACATTGCCTCGTCAATAATGTCAGCGTCAATACGAACGACCACCTTATAAATGGTAAGACCGCGCCACTCATCTGTCGGCGCTATGAAATTTCGAGTATTTCCGTACCTTTCCATATCGTACTGAAGATACGGATTTTTAAGGTCATCCGGCGTACTTGCAAAGCAATAATCCTTCACTGAAACGCGTATTCCCGCCGAAGGATATTCACGGTGCACGAAATCCATAACTCTAATAGCGTCCTCATAGGGCATTTCGTGCGTCATCACCGCCTCGTCGCGTGAAAAGTCGTATAGACACGCGCCATTGCAGGTAACTGCCGGCATATTTATAAGGCTCTCAATATTCGGAACTGCCCCCGCCGCGTGAAGCGCGACTCGCCCCGTTGCAACGGTAAAATGACCGCCGTTAGCCTTGAAATATTCGATTGCCTCAATATTTCTCGCTACGACGTTCTCGCCGTCATCGAGAAACGTACCGTCAAGATCAGTCGCTATAATAATTTTTTCAAACTTATTCATTGATTTTCCGTCCTCAATATCACAAGCAGCTTTTCAAAATACTCGGGAAGCTCCGCTTGTAGAATAAGCGCCTCGCGCGTGCGAGGGTGAGTAAGGCGCAGCTCCTTTGCAAAAAGACATTGCCCCGAAACGAGGCTCTTGTGCTTCTTTTCAAAAGGCGTTGAGGCTCCGCCGTAAACTGCGTCTCCGAGAAGCGGGTGTCCTATGCTCGCCATATGAACTCTTATCTGGTGGGTACGCCCCGTCTCAAGTTCACAGCGAACCAAGGTAAAGCTGCCAAAGCGCTCAACAACCTGCCAATGCGTCACCGCATGGCGACTTCTTGCCGTGTCCGAGCGTATAACCGCCATTTTTTTGCGATCCACGGGGTGTCTGCCTATCGGCGCGTCAACCGTTCCGCAGTCCTCGCGGAAATTGCCCTGTGCGATGGCGTAATATATTCTCGAAACCTTGTGCTCCTTAATCTCTTCTGCCAAAAATGCGTGCGATGCGTCGTTCTTGGCAACGACCAAAAGTCCGCCCGTGTCCTTGTCAATGCGGTGGACGATACCCGGACGCACGACGCCGCCGATACCTGAAAGGCTGTCACGGCAGTGGTAAAGAAGAGCGTTGACGAGCGTGCCGTCGGGGTTGCCGGGCGCGGGGTGAACCACCATTCCCTTTGGTTTGTTCACCACGATTATATCGCCGTCCTCGTAAACGACGTCAAGCGGAATATTCTCGGGGCTCGCCTCGGAAACGTCGGGCTCCGGATAAGTAACGCTTACGACGTCTCCGCCGCGCAGCTTATAGTTCTTCGCCACAGCTTTTCCGCTTACGAGTATGCTTCCCTCATCGATAAGCCGTGCCGCCGCAGAGCGCGTAAGCTCCGTCCGCTCCGCCACAAAAGCATCTATTCTCTTTCCCACATCAAAAGAATCGGAGGTGAGGTCCTCAATCCTATCCGTCATATCCGAATATTCAAGCATACCTTCACCTCCGTATTTGGGACGCGTTTTTTCCGCTTTTTTGTAAAAAAGCTTGGCAAAAAACTTCAAAAAATAATTTCTGTTTATTTATTATCCTTTTCGGGATCAACTTCCGCACTTGCTTCTGTTGCTTCTGACGTTTCTGCCGTTGCTTCTGCCGTTTCTGCCGTTGCTTCTGCCGCCTTGGCGAGCTTCTTCTTCGCTCTTTCCTTCTTCTCATCGGAAATTATGGAGCATATAAGCCACAGCATCAAAATCGCGCCACCTACGCACACGCACGCGTCCGCAAAATTGAATATGTACTTCCACACGGTGGGAAAAGCACAAAAGTCAACAAAGTCTATAACCTGACCAAAAAAAAGCTGCTCGCCGTAGAAAATACGGTCTATAAGATTTCCTATTCCACCTGCCGCTATCATGGAAATTCCAAGACACGCCCAGATACTGTTCGGGCGAAATTTCCAAAGATAAACGAGCATAGCGGCGATAGCAAGAAGCGGGATCACTATAATAACCCAACGCATGCTTGGAGGAAGCTCCGAAAGCATACCCATAGCTATGCCGGGATTTAATTCATATCTTAAATTAAGCACGCCGTCAATAAGCGGAATACACTGTCCGTACTCCATCAGATTGCTCACCATAAGCTTGCTCACCTGGTCGATAAGCACCAGCGCGACTATTACTATTATCCAAGGTATCAATTTTTTCTCCTATCAAGACCGAGGTCTTACAAATATTTCTCCGCCACAAGGCGGTATCTTCCCTTTCGCGTTACGTCGCTCACGGACAAAACGCGGTACTTTCCGTGTCCACGCACGGTTACCAAACACGGGGCTGTAAGAATTCTGTCGGGGCGCTCCTCGGATTCATAATCCACCTCGACGAGTCCCGCCAAAACAGCCTCCTTTGCTTTCTCTCTTGCAAAATTGCAAAGCGCGGCAACCACACAGTCAAGTCGCGCCGACGCAACGGTGTCGTTTACCGACTCAAAGCGTCTTTCGGGTATACTTACGTCCGAAAGTGCAACTGCCGCCGTCCTTACCTTATCGCTTGCAACCTTGGTAAGCTCTGCTTCAAAAAAACGAACCATAGCCGCGTCGCAGAATATATACGCCGTCTCGCCGCTCTCCCCGAGAACGAGTATGTCTCCGACAACCGAGCGCTCCACGCCAAGTCCCAAAACCGAGCCCATATAGTCGCGGTGAGAAAGCTTACGGTATCCGCTCGCGCTTATCTTAACAGCCGCAACCGTATCGGTATATCCGTAGTCGGCAAGTCCGGCAGCGCCGATATTCGGCTCCATATAGTCCGGCAGTATCGCAACACGGACTCGCTCCGCGCCGTCATAGCCGCCAAGCAATAGAAAGCTCGCGCCCTTGCGCATAAGATACGCGCTCGCGTAATGCGCGTCTCGCGGCGTTAAAAAACCGCTCAAGGCAAGCTCTCCCGAAATTGCGGAATCGCAAAGGTCGTCAAGTCTTGCGTAAAGCTCTGCTTTTTCCCTCTCCGTGCTCATATTACGGCAGTATGATCAACAATAAGGAAATAATGAGGTAAGTCGCCAAAAAAGAGACGTCTATTGGCAGTCCCGTGAACCAATTTAATTTGTCAAAAAGCATTCTCACAGGGTAAATAAAGGGTTCAGTGATTGCAAAAAGAAAATCAGTGAACCTATTGCCGTCCATCGGGAACCACGACAGTATGGCCCTTGCGAGCATAGCAAGCTGAATTGCCGTGAGAAAAACTATAACCACGTTTTTTATAACGATCAACGCTATTTCCACAGCCGTGCTTCTCCTTTCAAAATTTTAATTTTACTTTTTAAACGATATTCATTTCAAAGCACGCTATGCCGCCCAAAGGCGGCATAGCACTTTTTGAATTGATCAGTTGTTAACCATTGCCTCGATGCTGCTTACGTCAACGTTCTTGGGTGCTACTACGATGGTGGATCTGCCAACTCTCGTAATAAGTCCGCCAACTGCGTGAGTAGCTCCTGCAAGGTAATCAAGCAAACGAATTGCCTGATCTGCCGCAAGTCCTTCGATATTGAGAAGAACGGTGTTACCGTTCATAAGGAAATCAGCGATGTCTGCTGCATCCTTGTAGCTCTTGGGGTTTACGATCTTGAGCGCTGCGGTTGCTCCGAACGCTGCGGGCTCTACGGGTGCGGGAGCGGGCGCTGCTTCCTCTGCCTGCGCTGCGTCTGCCTCGTCGTAGCCACCCTCGCCATAGTACTCGTTGTCACCTGCAAAATCGCCGTAATCGTCGTTCTGCTTCTTAAGCTTGTCAAATAATCCCATTTTATTTTCCTCCAAAAATTATATATATTTTAATTTTTTTACTTCACAAAAAGGCTTCTTCCAACCCTTACGGTGTCTGCCCCACAAGCGATCGCTTCCTCAAAGCTCTCGCTCATTCCCATCGACAAAATAGGCTCACCTATATTATGCATTGTTTTTGTCCAAATGTCAAGCACTTGAGCGTAAGTTTGTCTAAAAAATTTCAAATAATCCGATTTTTCTTCACATTTCGGCGCCATTGTCATAAATCCGCGCACTCTGACGTGCTCAAGCTGACAAATTTCTTCGCAAAGCGCTGTTGCCTCCGATGGCAATACTCCGCTCTTGCTCTCCTCCTCGCCGCTGTTTATCTCCACAAGCACGTCCATGGTCTTGCCGTGCTTTGCCGCCTGTCTGTCGATCTCTCGCGCAAGCTTTAAAGAGTCGACTGAATGTATCATACAGACCTTATCGACAATGTATTTTACCTTGTTGGTCTGAAGCGTTCCTATAAAATGCCAATTTACGTTTCCGTCGTCGATAGCCTCGTAATGCTCAAGGAGCTGCTGTACTCGGTTCTCTCCGAGGTCACGCACACCGACGCTCTCGTAAAGATATTTTATCTCGCCTATCTCTGCGTATTTGACTGCTGCAACGAGCGTCACGTCCTTACGGTACTCGGAAGCATCCGAAGCCGTCTTTATCCTCTGCCGTATCTCGGCAACGTTTCTGTCAAGATATCCGTAATCCATGTCAATCAAGTATCCTTCCGTCAAAGAGATTATCTCCCGACACTATAAGCTGCTCGTTAGTACCAAGATAAGGAACCGTATCGTCGCTGACGGAATCCGTTGCAACGAGGCAGTAGTCCTTTGCCTCGTAGATTATTTCTATTCGCCGCATCTTAACGACGCTTCCCTTCAGCACGTAAACGCAATCCGAGCCACCCATTCGGTGTACTGCACTCTTTGGAACGTAAATTCCGGACGTTGAGCTGACCTCGATGCTTACGCTCTGCGCACGGTTAAATGCAAAGTCGGCAGGAAGCCTGTTTGCACGAAATACGAGTATTTTTCCGTCATACCCGGTGTCGTTCACGACCTTCGTTAATGTCATTGGAATCACCGTATGACCGTTTTCAACGAACTCAACCGAATACTCCCCACCGACCTTAAAATATTCAGCGTTTATCGACGGAATTCTTACGACGAATCTCCATTCGTTACTCCTTGCAAGCTTGCCGAACGTTTTTTCCCCCACAGACTCGCGCTGATCTTGCGCCGTCAGCTCGTAAAAGCTCTCGGCTGTAAGATTATCCGCCGCCTCGAGTGTAAAATGACTTTCATAGCCGTCGACGTTGGAATAAAAATATCCGCTCTCCGAGGCGTATTCGACGACCGTGTCGCCGCCTCCGTCTATGATCGAAGCGCGCCTCTCATTCATTTCGTCAAGGACGCCACTGACTGGAGAATCATCGTCAGTAAGCAGACTCTTCGTGTTCATATGCTCAAGGAGCTTGTCCATCGCCCCCGAAATAGCGCCCGTATCTCCCGATGCGAGCATTTTCATCACGGAGTAGTAAGTATCCGAAATATCGCCGTTTATTTCGGGAAGGTCCGAAAGAGTTTTTCCCGAATTGACACTTTTTTCGAGTATGTCGATTTTCTCGTCGTAGTACTTCAAAAGTCCCTGCGCTCCGTCCGAACCGACGCTTCCTACCTCGGCGAGAGGCTCGCCCTTTGAAACCTTTGAGCCATCGCTCTTGAGATAGTTCGCAATTCCCGCATTTGATGACTCAAGCACGGATTCGTCTCTAAAAATATATCCCTTTCCGTCAATAACACGCGCCTCTGTGCTCATTCCCGTGGGTATAACGGAAATATCTTCTCCGAAAAGGCTAATGACGTGATATACTGCATACGCAAGAACCGAAATGCCTATGATAAGTGCGCCGACGCGCTGGACGGTAACGCCACCAAGTATTTTTTTGAGCATTTCACCACCCCCGTGCGCCGTCGGAAATTTTCACAAGCTTATAATTATTATATATAATATACTTAATATATATTGTATCACAAATTATTCAAGAAAAAAAGAGCTCCGACGCATTATTTACAATCTCTTCAAATGTTTTTTCGCCGACTTCAAGTCGGGTGACGTATTTTTTTGCAGAGAACCACGTTATCTGCCGCTTCGCGTACCTTCTCGTTGCCATTTTGAGGCGCTCGGTAGCATCACGGAGGCTCTCCTCGCCACGGATATAACCCATAAGCTCCTTATAGCCTATCGCCTGCGCAGCAGTCGAATTTTTTAGAAAAACGCCCTCACTCATAAGCGCTCTCGTTTCCTCAACGAGCCCGTCCGCGAGCATAGCGTCAACGCGTGCGTCGATGCGCTCGTAAAGACGAGCGCGGTCGGCGTAAAAAAGACCGACGCATCTCGCGTCAAATCTATCCTCGGACTCCTGCGAGCGGCGGTCGATATCACTCTTTTTCTGACCGCTGATACGACATATTTCAATGGCTCTCGCCACTCTTTTTACGTTATTCGGATGTATTGCCTCGGCGCTTTCGGGATCAAGCTCGCGAAGCTGACGGTGTAACGCCTCCGCACCGTTTCGTTGAGCAAAATCAAGCAATTCCGCGCGTAAGGACTCGTCCGTAAGCCCCTCGCCAAAGTCACTTCCGCGCAAGAGCGCGTCAAGATAAAGTCCCGTTCCGCCGCAGATTATTGCAATTTTTCCACGCGCGATTATTTCTCTTATTGCCTTGTCGGCAAGTGTAACGTAATCTGCCGCGGAAAAGCTCTCGGTCGGCTCTGCGACGTCGATAAGGTGGTGCGGTACTTCTTCCATTTCCTCGGCAGTCGGTTTCGCCGTTCCAACGTTCATACGTCGGTAAAGCTGCATCGAGTCGCAGGAAACTATCTCTCCGCCGTGCCTTTTGGCGATCTCAAGAGCGAGCGCGCTTTTGCCACTCGCCGTCGGTCCGACAACGGCGTATATTCTTGGTTTTTGAGTCATTTTATAACTCCTTAAAAATGGAAAATTGAAAGTTGAAAGTTCGGTTCGCCCGACAACGCAGTATTGCGGAATTTATACAATCAGCATGGCGTCCACGATGTGTATGCGATATCAGAAAATTTGAATGCTGGTTAGTAGAAAATTCGCAAGACAAGGCGTAAGGGTGCGAAAATTCCGACGGCATAGTTACCTATGTCGAGGAATTTGAGTCGCCCGACAACGCAGTATTGCGGAATTTATACAATCATCATGGCGTCACCGAAGGAAAAAAATCGATATTTTTCATTTACTGCCACCTCATACGCCTTCATAATGCTTTCCTTGTCGTAAAGCGCGGAAACAAGCATAAGCAGCGTGCTTTCGGGCAGGTGGAAATTTGTTATCAGCGCGTCAACCGCCTTGAAGCGGTAGCCGGGATAGATAAATATTCCCGTATCTCCCGACATCGCGGGGATAGTGCCGTCCTCGCGTGCCACTGACTCAATGGTTCGGCAAGAAGTCGTCCCTACGCATATGAGCCTTCCGCCTCTCGCCTTGCGCTCGTTTATGATTCTTGCACTCTCCTCGGACACGCTGAAGAACTCCGTATGCATAACGTGCTCCTCAATTCTGTCCGCCTTGACGGGACGGAACGTTCCGAGTCCAACGTGGAGCATGACGGGCGCTATCGCAACACCCATATCCTTTATTTTTTGTAGCAGCTCGGGCGTAAAGTGCAACCCCGCAGTGGGCGCTGCCGCAGAGCCTTCCTCGCGAGCGTAGACCGTCTGATAGCGGTCGTTTTCCTTAAGCTGCTCCGTTATGTAGGGTGGCAGAGGCATAAGACCTATGACGTGAAGTATCTCGTATATGCTCGCATAGCGCTCGCGATCGTAATCAAAGCGTATTATACGGTTTCCCTCCTCGACGATGTCAACAACCTCACCCGTAAGTATTCCACCGCCAAAGACCGCGCGGGAGCCTATTCTCGCCCTTTTGCCGGGCTTTACGAGTGCCTCCCACGTATCAAGCTCTCGCTGGCGCAAAAGCAACAGCTCAAGCGTTGCCTCCTCCCTACCCTCGGCATGTCCGAAAAGTCTTGCGGGTATTACCTTTGAGTCGTTTATTACAAGCACGTCATCGGGACGGAGATACTCCGTAATATCCCTGAATATTCTATGTTCCGCCGTTCCCGTCTCTCTGTCGAGTACCATAAGGCGCGACGTGTCACGCTCGGGCATAGGATGCTGCGCGATAAGCTCCTCGGGCAGATCGTAATAAAAATCCGACGTTTTAAGCTCTGTGTGGCTTCTTTCGTTTATAATCATTTCTTTTTGCCTTTCACTTAAATAAAAATCACAAAAACTCTTGACATATTACAAAAGATATGCTATCATTATGTCATAAACGCATATAATTTGGTAGAGGTGCGTTGCACAACCGCCGCCTGACAGTGGTCGCCGCAGACCGTTCAAGTCAGAACGACGAGGGTGCGATGCCGAAGGTGTGCTTCGCGGCAGAGGCGCATGCTGGTTCGTCGATTCATAGTTGGCGAACTGTCATCGTCCAATTAAGTAAAATTTAAATGGATTTTGATGGAGAGCTATCTGTTTTTGTATTATGAGTTTCTATGCTTATATTATATTACAATTTCAGCTGGTTTTCAACCGGTTTTTTCTTTTTTATAAGATTTTATGCGAAAAATTACATTTTTTTAAATCCGCGTTCAATTTTCGCGGTCGAAAGGACTTTTATCATGAGCAAGCTTAAACCTTCTATTTTCACTGGCGCGGCAACCGCCATTATAACACCCTTTAAGAACGGTGTCGTTGACTACGATTCCTTCGGCAAAATTATCGAGCAGCAGATTGCGGGCGGTATCGACGCTATCGTCGTTGCAGGAACCACGGGCGAGGCGGCAACGCTTACACACGAGGAGCACTGCGAATCTATTAAGTTTGTCGTAGAAAAGGTCGAGGGCAGAGTTCCCGTCATCGCGGGCACAGGCTCTAACGACACGGCTTACGGTATTGAGCTTTCTAAATACGCTTGCGAGGTAGGCGCAGATGCGCTCTTACTCGTTACCCCCTACTACAACAAGGCAACGCCGAAGGGACTTATCAAGAGCTTCCTTGACACCGCAGAGGCTACCGATAAGCCCATTATTCTCTACAACGTGCCCTCACGCACGGGCTGTAACATAACTCTTCCCGTTTACCGTGAGCTTGCAAAGCACGAGAGAATAGTTGCAGTTAAGGAGGCATCGGGAAATCTCAGCGCGGTTGCGGAGCTCATCGCTGAATGCGGCGACGCATACGATGTTTATTCGGGCAACGACGACCAGATAGTTCCTATCATGTCACTTGGCGGCAAGGGCGTTATCTCCGTTCTGTCGAACGTACTCCCC
>JAZQTY010000272.1:0-2715 GCA_045631025.1 Eubacteriales bacterium | reverse complement strand
CGCACGAGCTTGCGCATCAGCGCGGTGTAGCGCGTGAAAACGAAGCCAATTTCGTAGCGTTTCTCGTATGCTCACGCTCCGAGGACGATTACGTTCGTTACTGCGCATATCTGAATATGTACGAATACGTTGCGTCCGCGCTCGCAAGCGCAGATCCGTCGCTTTACAGCAGCGCCTATTCTACGCTTCCGACGTCGGTGCGCGCAGAGCTTGACGCTTATTCAAGATTTTACGAAAAATACAGAAATTCTGCCGCCTCGGAGGTATCGGGCGCCGTCAACAACGCCGTTCTGATAATCAACGGAACCGAGGGCACCAAAAGCTACGGCATGGTCGTTGATTTGGCAGTAGCGTATTACAAGAACGACCGATAAATCCTCGTTCCCGTCAAGATTTGAGGATAGCGCGAATATATTATAACAACCTCGCAAAACACTTCCACAAACGGAGGCTCTGACTTATGGAAAAATTCTTGATCCGTGGCGGCAAGCCGCTATACGGTGACGTTAATATAAGCGGAATGAAAAACTCGGCGCTCCCCGTTATCTTCGGTACTATCGCATCGGGCGGTATTTGTACTATCGGTAACGTTCCCGACGTAAGCGATATATCGCTCGCGCTTGACACTCTGCGAGCTATCGGCGCACGCGTCAGGTTTATAACGACCGACACGGTCCTTATCGACACCACCGACGTACAAATGAAAAGTCCGCCTATGGAGTACGTCAGCAAAATGAGAGGCTCGTCCTATCTCATAGGCGCGATGCTCGCAAGATTCGGCGAAGCGCAGGTTGGTTATCCCGGCGGCTGTGACTTCGGCACGCGCCCGATAAACCAGCACATAAAGGGCTTTGAGCTGCTCGGCGCTAAAATAACCTACGGCAGCGACGGTAACATCAAGGCAAGCGCACAGGACGGTCTTAAGGGTAATTTCATTTATTTTGACGTGGTTTCCGTCGGCTCGACGATAAACATAATGCTCGCCGCAGTTTGCGCCGATGGCACGACGATAATCGAAAACGCCGCGCGTGAGCCTCACATAGTTGAAACCGCAAGCTTTCTTAACGCCTGCGGCGCCGACATATCCGGCGCAGGCACGAGCATGATACGTATTCGCGGAGTAAAGCAGCTTCACGGCTGTAATTACGACATCGCTCCCGATATGATCGAGGCGGGAACGTATATGGCGGCGGCAGTCGCAACGGGCGGCAGAGTCACCATAAACCGAATTATCCCCAAGCATATGGAGGCTATAACCAACAAGTTCCGCGAAATGGGAGTTGGCATTGAGGTCGGTGACGATTACATAACCGTTGATTCCTCCTCTCCGTATCGCGCCGTACAGATACAGACTAACCCCTACCCCGGCTTCCCGACGGATATGCATCCTCAATTCAGCGCTGTGCTCTGTCTCGCGCGAGGTATGAGCAACGTCACCGAGCGCGTTTGGAACAACCGCTTCGCCTACGTCAAGGAGCTTACAAAAATGGGAGCTAACATCGACGTGGTCGACGAAACGACTATCACGATAAACGGCGTGTCCGCGCTTGACGGCGCAACCGTTAGGGCAACCGACCTGCGCGCAGGCGCGTGTCTTGTGGTTGCAGGGCTTGCGGCGCAGGGCGAGACCGTAATAACGGGAATTGAGTTCATAGACCGAGGCTACCAGGACTTTGAGGATAAGCTCAAAGCTCTTGGCGCGGATATAAGAAGGATTTGACTCTGCGCTGTAACAGCGTATCATAAATTAACAAGCACCCCAAAAGTGTTCCTTTTGGGGTGCTTGTTAGTTATAATCTCATAACTACTAAATAAATCATTTCTTATCCGTTTCAGAGCAAACGATAGGCATTTCAATTTCGCCCTCGTTATTTTCAAAGGCTTTAATCTCCTGTCTTATAAGGTAAAGAATTTCACCGTTTGCAGAACGGCCGTAATACTTTGAGATATAGTGCAGTTTATAGTGAAGCTCCGGATCAATTTCTATTCCAATGTGTTTATTTTTCTTATTTCTCATAAAAATCTCCAAAATTATCTTAATATAAGTATATTTTAAGATTATTTTATGATATAATGTTGGATGTATACTTGATTTAAGTATACTAAATTTATTTGGAGGATTTTATGAAAATTGCGATTATTGGTTCAAGGAGCATTACAACGCCAGATTTAAGCAAATACGTTCCCAAAAATTCCGAAATCGTTTCCGGCGGCGCTAAAGGAGTAGATACTTGTGCTGCAGAATTCGCCTCAAAAAACGGATTGAAGCTCACCGTATTTCTTCCGCAGTACGAGCGTTACGGACGTGCCGCACCAATTTTAAGAAACAAGGAAATTGTTGATTACGCAGATAGAGTCATTATTTTTTGGGACGGAAGTTCAAAAGGGACTCTATCGGTAATAGAATATGCAAAAAAAGCTAAAAAACCGTATGAGATTATCTTGTGTGAATAAATTTAAACGAAATCCGTACGGGAATTTGTCGCGCCTTGCGCACCGAGTGGGTTCTCGCGCGGAGCGCGTCGTCAAAAAAGAACAGGAGCACTTACGTGCTCCCACCGATGTACGGGAATTTCGCCTACGGCGAATATTTTTCGCCTCGCCACCGCCTCGCGAGCGGGCGTTGCTCTACGGCGAAAATGCGAACCCATATTCCGCGACAAGTCGCGGAGTGGGTTCTCGCGCGGAGCGCGTCGTCAAAAAAGAACAGGAGCA
>JAZQTY010000271.1:0-2918 GCA_045631025.1 Eubacteriales bacterium | reverse complement strand
TTTGCGCGTTTTTTACCTTCATTTTTTAATTCCTTTTTATTCCTTCCCACGGTGTCACTCCATTTTAAGTGTATTATATCACACTTTCCTCAAAATAGCAAGATTTTTATTCTACTAAAACGAATCTGTCTCTTTCGGGATCTCCCATTATACGCTTTGGCGCAACGCGATACTTCTTCGCCAGCGACCAGACCGTATCGTCTGCCGCGGGATACGCGACAACAATACGAGTATCTCTCTTATCAAGCGGCTCGCCAAGGGAAATCTTATCAAGCACCCTCGCGTCGCTTCCCGCGAATGCGTTTACATAACCAACAAGTTCAGCCGTAAGCACGAGCTGTCCGTTTTCGAGTCTTGCCTTGATACCTTTAACCTCAAAATAAGACTCAAAGCTCTCGACGCTGCTATCGTTATCCGCTTCATCCGCTTCAATTTCATACCTTACGGGAACGCTTACGCTTGATACCGAAGTATCTCCGTCATTACGCCAAGCAACGCTAAAATCCGTCTTTCCCGTGAATACGATTTTTTTATCATCAGACGCGCATTTGTCCATATTAGCGTTCGCTTCCGCAAAAAGTATCTCCGCCATAGGCGGAATATTTGCGTCTGCCAAGGATATCCGCTCGTTTACGGAAAATGAAGCGGGCTTTGCGAGTAATAATTTGCGAACGCTTACGTTCTTGACTTGACTCTCGCATTCGCGTTCCGTAGAATAAGCGTCTGATACGTATTCGACGCGCTCATTGGCAAAGGTCTGCGCCGAAAGAACGACTCCGACGGTACACTCTATTCCCGCGTCTCCCACGCTTACAGCTGTATCCGCCACTATTCCCCTTACGCAAGCGCTCACTCCGTCGGGCATATTAGGAACGTCTATCTCCCCCTCAAGTGGGATTTCCGATTCAAGCGTACGAAGATTCCCGTTTTCTCCCGCACATAAAAGCTCAATTCGCGCAACACCGCGACAGGTAAGTCTGTCGCGCTCTGCGCTTACGTCCGAAATTTCCACGAGGGTGTCCGCAGACGCTACCGCCATATCTTCGGGGATATCGGGGAAAACGCAGCTTACGCTTACCGTATCGGAATTTGCGGATGCGCACCAAAGCGTATCGGTCTCTTCAAATTTGCTGTATACGCTTGAAGGATCGAGTCCTGCCATTGCAGGGCTCGTAGGGGCAAGACACCCGTAAGCCCTTACGGACGGGCGCAATCTGCATCTGATATTCAGCCGTCTTGGCGCGCTGACGCGCGTGCTTACGCCGTCCACGCCTACCGAGCAAAGTACTCTTACGTCACTAAAGCCGTCGTTTTTCTCAAGCGGCACAGAAAAAGCATATTCGGAGGAAAGCGACGCGCTCGTAATATTTCCGTCCGTACCAACGTAAACGATCCTATAATCAAGAGTTCCGTTAAATTCAATAGCGCTGTCAGAAAGATATTTTGCAGGAGGCAGAGCAGTTGCCTTAACGCAAAGTATGCGTCTTATTTCGTTTTGATAGTCTGGCAGCGTGAAATCCCCCGTAACCTCCGTTCCAAACGTTCTTTCGTATATGGGTAGCGCAAGGCACCCGTTCCTCTCGTCTGTCATACCGTATATCTCCTTTTTGATTTAATGTACGGTAAATTATATGACGGCAAAAAAATATTTATGCGAGGAGTGGTTGACATACAAAAAAGACTGTCCTATCGGTGTAAAAAACACCCGATAGAACAGCCTGCGCTTTTATTTTTTAGGTTTCAATCAGTACGCCCAGCTCGTCAAGCTTCGCGCAGATGCGAGCGAACGTTTCCTCGTCGTTTACGGCTATGGTATGAATATGTATACCGCCCGTAAGATCGGAAAGCTGGCTTGCGCCGGTGCTCTCTGCACGGCTGATAAACTCGTCTACTCCGTAACGGGTAGATATTCCGAGCTGCGCCGAGATAGCGCCGTACAAGGAATGCTCAACGACGACGTCAAGAACTGCGCCTCCGTTGTCAACCACAGCGTAAAGCTCGTCGCGAATACCGTCCTTATCGTGTGCGCAAACGATCTTCTTTTGTATTGCAGAGCCGTAAGGCTTCTCAAATACGTATCCCTTATGCTCGGCGCGTATAAGTGAGCCGGATGCGCGTAAAAGCGCGATATCGGCAACGATTATTTGACGGGTTACTGAAAATTTCTTTGCAAGCGTCGTCGCGCTGATAGGCGCCTTTGCTCCGCTTAATTCGTTAAGTATAAGAACTCTTCTTTCTTCTCCGTTCATATTATCCCCCTACATTCAACGTGTTTTTATGTATTTACACATATTGTAACATAAAAATCCTCATAAGTCAATACACATGTTTACATATTTTGCATTATTTTATAAATTTTCCGTCACACTTATAATTTTGCGTATCTATTGACATTTCCCCCTCTAATGTGCTATAATATAATGATATTATGGATAAGTATGCTTTGAGGAGGTAGAAATGGTAGTTATTACTGACGTATTGCCCCACAGCCGCGCAGAAAAAGCGGGGATTTTAAAGGGCGACACTCTCGTTTCCATAAACAAAAAACAAATAAACGACGTTCTTGATTACCGCTTTCATCTCGCGAACAAGTCGGTAGCTCTGCTCGTAATGCGTGGAGAAAAAACCAAGAAATTCAAGATCAAAAAGCTGGAGTACGACGATATAGGGCTTGACTTTGAAACGCCACTTATGGACAAAAAGCATTCGTGTGAGAACAAGTGCGTATTCTGTTTTATCGATCAGCTGCCGCGCGGTATGAGAAAATCCCTTTATTTCAAGGATGACGACTCCCGTCTTTCATTCCTTCACGGCAACTATATAACACTCACAAATCTTCACGAAAAGGATATTCAGCGCATAATCGATATGCGTATTTCTCCCGTAAATATTTCAGTACACACCACAAACCCCGAGCT
>JAZQTY010000270.1:0-3448 GCA_045631025.1 Eubacteriales bacterium | reverse complement strand
CAGTTTGCGATTACCACCTTAAAATCACCTAAAGCCCATTCTTGCGAATAGGCTTTTTTCGTTGTTTGCGGAATTTTTGCGATTGGTGGCTTCTTCCAAAACATTAGTCGGCCAAGTCTGAAAGGAATTTAAAAATCAAATCATCATGTCCCTTTAAATTTTCGTGTCCGTAGTCGGGATATATGACTATTTCTTTTTCCGAGGTTATTTTGTTGTATATGGCAAATTGGGTAGACGGCGGGCAGGTGGTGTCCATAAGTCCCGTGCCCATCATAACCTTTGCCTTTATTCTCGGGGCAAGATGTTGTATATCAATATATCCAAGCTTTGTGAAGATTTCGTCCTCACGCTTGTGGGTGGGGTCAAAATTTCTGAAATAGTAACGCAAGCCTTCGTAAGCGCCTTTATTCAAGTCCATTTCAAACACGCGCTTGTAGTCGGACATATATGGATAAAAGGGAGCGCAAAGCTTAATTTCGGGAACGAGCGAGGCACAAGCAAGACTTAATCCGCCGCCTTGCGAGCCGCCCGTAACTCCGATGCGGGTCTCGTCAACGTAGTCAAGACCCATAATTATGCGTGCAAGCATAGCGGTGTCAAGGAAAAGATCTCGGCAATGAAGGTCTTTGGGGTCGCCGTCAAGTCCTCTTACAAATTGAGTTGTGTGTGTTGTTCCAAGTGTGCCTCCAACGTCCTCGGGGAAGCCTCCCTGTCCTCTGCAGTCAAGAGAGGCAACGACAAAGCCCTGCGACACGTAATTTAAAGAGTTTGACCAATGACCGCTGTCTCCGGAAAGCCCGTGAAATTTGAGAACCGCGGGTACCTTGCCCGTAATATTTTTCGGCTTCAAAAGCTTGGCGTATATTTTTGCGCCCTTTGTGGAGGTAAAGGTCAACTCAAAGCAATCGGCAGCCTTTGAAGGGAAATCGAAGGGCTTAAATTGGGGATTGGGGTCAATTGAATTCATTTCGGCTATCGAATCGTCCCAGAATTTGTCAAAGTCATCTGGGCGAGGGTTTCTTCCTTGGTAAGCATAAAGCTTTTCCAAGGACATATCAACGCATGGCATAGTAAAACCTCCCTTATTTTCTTATTTCGTAGCGGATAAACCTATTTTCACGCTTCATCTCTTTGCCGTTATAAACAACATCTTTGGGAAGCTCGATAATATACTCGTCATTGCTTCCGTCTATATTAAGCTTGTTTACCTTGCGGTCTTTCATTTCAAATGTGACGGTGACAGCTCCGTGGGTGCTTAATTTAAAGCTGACGTCTTTTATATGTTCGGGAATACAGGGGAGGATTCTGATACGTTCTCCCTTTTTCTGCAACAGCATTTCGTTAACCGCCGTAATAACGTATGCCGACGCAGTTGCAAACCACGGGCGGTAGGAAACTGCTTCCTCGTTTATCTCAAACATTTCGTAAAACGCACCGCATTCTCCGATTGATTGAAGCACTGAGTCGTAAGCAATAGCGGTGTCTCCGCGGCGTATAAAGTAGATAGCTTTCCAAAGGGCGTACCACGAGCAGATTCGCTTGCCCATTTCATACATGTTGCCAAAGGAAAGTTCACGCTCGATGTAGTCAACTACCGCCTTGTGCTCAAGCTCTGAATATTCCTCGTGTATATGATAGGGATATGTGCCTGTTATAACGCCCACGCTTGCACCCGTGAAGTCGGGGTAAGCAAGGTATTTTTCACTGTCCTTGGGAAGACCGTCAAAGAGCTCTTCGGATTCTGTCTTGCAAGCCTTTGAAAGCTCCTCGTCCGCACCTAACAAATCTGCCGCTTCCGAAAATATTCTAAACAGCTTGATTGCCGAGCAGGTGGTCATGTATGCGTTCATAATCGACGGACCGAGGCGCTCAAGATCGGTGCAATGTCCGATAACGGTTTTGTCCTTTAGGCGATAGACCATATTGAAATGATAGAAGCCCGCGCAAGCTTTGATTACGGGGTAGAGCTTCTCACGAAGATATTCGGTGTCACCGCTGTGAAGGTAATATTCCCACGCGCCCATGGCGATGTTTGCCATATGGAAAATATGGTCGTTCCAGTAGCCGGGAGAAGAAACGTCCTTTCCCTCCTCATCGGTGTGCCAAGGATATCTTGCCTGCATTTTTTCGGGGAAGCGAGACATAAGCGATGAACGGCGCACGGCGTAATCCAAAGTGTTAGCGCGGTAATCTACCGAGTGCTTTGCGCCTTTTTTGTGATTTGAAGAAAGCAGAGCATCAATCATATAGAACTCGTCAAAAGGGAAGTAAACACTGTTCCAATGAGTTCGGAAAATACCAGTGGGAATACCCCAAGGCGTTGTAACACAACGAAGGTGATAGGAGGCGGTTTTGTAGGCGTTGTTAATGCGCTCGTCTCCGATAACAGCGTAGCCCTCGGAGTTGTACTCGTTTATAATTTCAATGTTTTCCTTGTAAAGACTGTCCCAATCAACACCGGGTACGTTGTTTGGACGTACGTTGTCGCTGAAAATAAAGAACCAATCGACAGGTTCGTCCGCCTTGACATCTCCGACAAACGAAAAGCGGTTGCCGCTAATTTCGGGGTACATATTTCCTTTGCAAATAAGACGTGTTTTTCCCTCAAACAAAATTCTGCCGTCAACGGTGTAGTCTATCTGTATTTCACCGCCAGATGTAATTTCTGAGGTGAATTTGTGAGGCACTTTGTCGGGAAATTTTGGATTTTCAAGCCCGTAGGTAAGTGTATACCTGTGAGCTTTTGAAAAGGTCTTTCGCACTGCGAGAATGTTGGAGCTTAGCGAAACGAAAGCCTCGGTGGTTATTTCAAGTCCGTCGTCAAAAACAGTCTTTATAATTGTGGACGCTGTGTCTAAAGAAAGAGATTGCTCCCAATCCACAACTTCTCCGACGTCGGCTTGAGAGAGTACGCCGTGAGGAACAAGGATGCCCTCCCACTCGTGACCGCGGAGACGGCGACCCGCCATAAGGATTTCGGGCAGAGGATAAATCATCCTGTCAAGATTGTCTCTGATGGGGACGCTTTCCTTTGTCTGAACACCGGTATAGTCTATTGTGACGCTTAATTCACCGTTACTTAAAAGTGGTGCAGCGTAGTCGATTCTGTTGTCTGATTTTTTGCAGGTTATCATTTTTTACTCCCTTTCCTTAAAAACCAATTGCGAATCAAATGATTCACTTCCGTGTTCGGGATACCAATCATAGGTAACAGGCTTTCCGTTTAAAAGCCACTTTTTGGGGCAGATATTTTCCATCCAATCAAGAGGAATAAGCTCGTCCTCTTGAATGGCGTTTACCTTATACGCAATCTTAAGGTCAGCCTTTTCGGTTTTGCTTACGACTTTCGGGTTTGGCGACACAAACATGGGCGTACCGCTGTGGGCAACGGCGTCAAGCCACCTGCTGTTAAGCCTCCAATCAATAAGACCCATAATTCCGATGCAAT
>JAZQTY010000269.1:0-13137 GCA_045631025.1 Eubacteriales bacterium | reverse complement strand
AATATCCTTGATAGTGATAAGTCCCTTGAGCACGTTATCCTTATCAACGAGAGGAAGCTTTTCTATCTTGTGCTTGCGGAGTATTTCTTGAGCTTCGGGAAGCGTAGTTCCTTCGGGAGCGGTAACGAGATTGTCCTTCGTCATAACGTCTGCAATACGAACGTTATAGTCAACCAAGAAACGCATATCGCGGTTGGTAATAATTCCTATAACACGCTTGTTTTCGTCGCAAACAGGAACGCCCGAGATCTTAAACTTTCTCATAAGCTGCTCTGCTTCGTAAACGTAATTGTCTGCACCAAGGAAAATGGGGTTTGTGATAACGCCGTTTTCACTTCTCTTAACTCTGTCAACGTGATCAGCCTGCGCGTCGATCGACATGTTCTTATGAATCGTTCCTGCACCGCCCTCACGAGCAATAGCTATCGCAAGGTTTGCTTCGGTGACCGTATCCATAGCTGCGCTAAGAACGGGAATGTTCAGCGTGATCTTGTTTGTAAGTCTTGTTTTGAGTGAAACGTCTGCGGGAAGTACATCGCTCTTTGCAGGTACGAGAAGTACGTCGTCAAAGGTAAGTGCTTCCTTGATAAATTTGGTACTGTAATCCATAAATCCCTCCATGCCGTGGTGCAACACAGCTAATCATAATTTATTAGCAAATATTATACCAAATTATTCGACTCTTGTCAACTGTTTTACAAAGATTTTTCTTCGTAAAATCAACCTTTTTTAAGTTGTTTTATATAACAATCCCAAAAGTTGCATATAGTTTAATATGATTTATAGGAGTACTCAATGAACAGATTAAGACGATTTTTGATGAACGGGGTAATAATGGCGGGAGTCTCCCTGCTCATACGCTCCGTTTCTATGGCGTTTAACGTTTATATTTCAAACCGAATAGGCGCGGTTGCCATGGGACTTTTTTCACTCATTTCAACCGTTTACGGCTTTGGAATAACCTTTGCTACCTCGGGAATAAATCTTGCAACTACGCGAATCGTAGCGGAAGCCTTGGGAGATACCTCAAAATCAAACGAAAAAGTACTACCCGCAGAAAAGCGCAAGGAAATAAAAAAAATATTACTTCGTTGCGTGCTTTACGCACTGTTTTTCAGCGGTATAGCAACGATAGTTCTCTTTTTATTCTCCTCAAAAATAGGCATTGGACTTTTGAGGGATGAGCGAACGGTTTTGCCGCTCAAAGTGCTTTCCCTAACCTTCATTCCCATATCGCTCTCCTCGGTGCTTGGTGGATATTTTTCGGCAGTAAGACACGTACATAAAAACGCCGTTACGCAAATCCTCGGACAAGGAATAAGAATTTTTGCGTGTATTTGGCTTCTTTCGCTTTGGAGCGCCAAGGACGTCGAGAGCGCGTGCCTTGCTGTAATATGCGGCGGCGCACTCTCCGAGCTCATTTCTTTCATTATCAGTTTTTTACTTTATTTAACGGAAAGAAAAAAATCCCCCTCGGACTCACTTGCCTCGTCAGGCAAAGTGATAACGAAGAAGGTACTTGAAAATGCACTTCCGCTTGCCTTTAGTGCATATATGCGGTCTGCGCTTATAACTATCGAACATATTTTAATTCCCATAGGACTTGAAAAAAGCGGCAGCTCGCGAGATATTTCCTTGGCAGCCTACGGAACGGTTGGCAGCATGGCTTTTCCTCTCGTTTTGTTCCCTGCCGCAATAAGCGCGTCCTTTGCGGGGCTTCTTATTCCCGAGGTGGCGGAATCGTACGCTATTGGTGATGAACGCAGAATTAAAGGAATAGTTTGCACCGTCCTTGAAACCGTACTGATGTTTTCAATAGGCTGCGCTGGCGTAATAATGTGCTTTTCATTAAACCTCGGACAAACGGTTTACCCGGAAGCTACGGATGCGGGAAAGTACATACTGTTGATTGCTCCGCTTATTCCCGTGATGTATCTTGATACCGCCGTTGATGCCATGCTCAAGGGCATGGGAGAGCACGTGTACTCTATGATAGTTAATATTGTAGACGCGCTAATATCCGTCATACTTGTCGCGATACTTCTTCCGCGCATGGGGATCATGGGATACATAGTAACCGTTTATTTTACCGAAATACTAAATGGCGTTTTAAGCATAACACGCTTGCTTATGAAAAGCCGCGTAAAGACACGCGCATTTCTCTGGATAGGCAGACCGCTTGCTTGCATAATCGCTTCTACACAGCTTGTAAATATCTTCTTCGGAAAAATATTATCCGTTAGCAACGTATGGGTGCTTATAGTCATCTCTTCCCTTTTGTACGTGCTTTTCCTTATTATTTGCAGAGGTATTAAGGCTGAAAAGGTAGTAAATAGAGTAAAATATATGTTAAAAACCAAATGACAGCAGAACTCAGAATCTTGTTTTGCGCCTATAGATATATTTAACCCGCAGTCAGTCCTTGCGCAAAACCATCAAACGCTACGCGTTTGAGAGATTCTTCGTTTCGATGGACTTCGGCAAAGCAAAAGACAGAGGTCAAACGACCTCTGTCTTTTGCTTTGGTGGAGACAGCAGAACTCGAATCTGCGACCCCTTGCATGTCAAGCAAGTACTCTAACCAACTGAGCTATGCCTCCGTAACGGTTGATATTATATCACACTTTTTTTACTTTTGCAATACTTTTTTCAAAAAAACAGTTGAAAAAAATTGTATTTCGTATTATAATATATTTGTGCATTATCAACCATTAGGAGTCCGTTTTAATTGAAACAGTTACTTAAATTTTTCAAGGGATACAGAGTTCAGTCTGTACTTGCCCCGCTTTTTAAATGTCTTGAAGCAATATTCGAGCTGTTAGTTCCGTTGGCCGTAACGCGAATCATCGATGTTGGCATCGGGCAAAACGACACACGCACCGTCTTTTCTATGTGCGGCGTTATGCTTTTGCTCGGCGTTGTCGGTCTTATTTCCGCTATATGCGCACAGTACTTTTCAGCAAAGACCGCCGTTGGAGTTTCTACTAAAATCCGCAGCGAGCTTTTCGCGCATATTCAGTCGTTCAGCTATGCGGACACCGATAAGCTTGGCACGTCAACGCTTATCACGAGAATGACCGGGGATATAAATTCCGTGCAAACCGGAATAAATATGTTTCTGCGTTTGTTTATGCGCTCTCCGTTTATCGTTTTCGGAGCTATGATAATGGCGTTTACGATAGACGTGCGCTTGGCTCTTATTTTTGCTGTTACCATTCCCCTTTTGGCAGTAGTCGTATTCGGTATTATGCTCATAAGCATGCCACTATTCAAAAAATCGCAATCAAATCTCGATTCGGTACTGGGAAAGGTCCGCTCGAATTTTAACGGCACGAGAGTTGTCAGAGCCTTCAATCGCGAAATTGAAGAAACCGAGGATTTTGACAACAGAAATAATAAGCTCACAAAAATTCAAATATTCGCGGGACGTATTTCCGCGCTTATGAACCCCCTTACCTACGTAATTATAAATTTTGCAGTCATTATTCTTATCCGTTCGGGCGCATTAAAGGTGGATTCGGGAGATATAACTCAAGGCGAACTCGTTGCTCTTTATAACTACATGTCACAAATTTTGGTTGAGCTTATAAAGCTCGCCTCCCTTATAATCACACTAACAAAGGCTGCTGCAAGCGCGTCTCGCGTATCAGCCATCCTTACTATGCCCTGTGAACAAAGAAAAGAGTCTGATATAAAGACGTGTGACGACGGTAGCACGGTTAAATTTGAAAACGTTTCTTTTGCTTACAGCGAGCATGGTGACTGTGCGATCGAAGGAATAAGCTTCTCCGTATCAAAAGGACAAAAAGTCGGAATAATCGGCGGAACCGGCTCGGGAAAAAGCACCCTTACTTCTCTGATTCCCGGACTTTACTCACCCAAAAGCGGTAACGTATTCGTAAACGGTAAAAATACCACCGAATACGAAAAGGACGAGCTTTGCAATATTATTGGTATAGTTCCGCAAAACCCAAGACTTTTCAAAGGCAGTGTTCGATCAAATCTTGAATGGGGCAACCCCGAAGCTACCGACGATGAAGCTTGGAATGCATTAAAACTTGCTCAAGCAATGGATTTTATTGCAGAAAAAGACGGACTTGATACAGACGTAACGCAAAACGGAAACAATTTTTCGGGCGGTCAGCGTCAAAGACTAACGATTGCAAGAGCTCTTATGAAGCAACCCGAAATTTTAATTTTGGACGATTCAACGTCAGCACTTGACTTTTTAACGGAATCAAAGCTCTTCTCTGCTCTTTCCGAGCTTGAGTATAATCCGACGGTATTTATCGTATCACAAAGAGCTGCTTCGCTGATGAATGCAGACGTTATCCTCGTTCTTGACGACGGAAATCTCGTTGGAGCAGGTAAGCACGAGGAGCTGCTGGCTAAATGCGAGGTTTACCAAGATATCTATTACTCACAGTTCCCCAAAGGAGGTGAGCAAGGATGAAGTCAAACAAAGGAAACGTAAAGACTTTCTTTAAGATTCTCAAGTATCTCAAGTTTTACAAGCTACACTTCATTTTATCTCTCGTATTTACGGCAATTTCCGTGGCTCTTACGTTATACGTTCCGATTCTTGTCGGCGAGGCAATAGATCACGCACTCGGCAAGGGCGCGGTCAACCATGAAGCCATTTATCTGATACTTATAAAAATAGGCGCATGCGTATTGATAACGTCGTTGTTGCAATGGCTTATAAACGTGCTCAACAACCGCATGACATACGGAATCGTAAAAAATATACGCCACGAGGCATTCGTAAAGCTTCAGCGCTTCCCTGTATCCTTTATAGATTCAAAAACTACCGGAGAGGTCGTCAGCAGAATCATAACGGACACCGATCAGTTCGCAGATGGACTTTTGCTTGGTTTTACACAGTTTTTCAGCAGCATCATAACTATCGTCGGAACCTTGGTGTTTATGTTCGTTATAAACGTCCCCATAACCTTATTAGTTATTTGCCTCACACCTCTGTCGTTCTTCGTAGCCTCTTTTATTGCAAAAAGAACTTACTCCATGTTCAAGCTTCAATCGGAGATTCGCGGTGAACAAACCTCTCTTATTGACGAGGCAATATCGGGGCATAAGCTCGTGCTTGCTTTTAACAGAGAAAATTTCACAATCAAGGATTTTGATGAAATAAACGATAGACTCGGCAAAGCTTCTGTAAAAGCTATATTCTTCTCATCGATCACCAATCCCTCAACCCGATTTGTAAACGCTACCGTCTACGCGCTCGTTGCGCTTTGCGGAGCGCTCGTACATATCAGCTTCCCTGCGGCTTTGAGCGTGGGCATGCTCTCAAGCTTCCTTGCGTATTCAACGCAGTACACAAAGCCCTTTAACGAAATATCCGGAGTTGTAACGGAGCTTCAAAATTCCATCGCTTGCGCAGGTCGTGTGTTCGAGCTTATCGAATCCCCCACCCTCAATGAGGAAGCACGAAATGAACGTACGATTTTTAAAGGCAACGTAGAGTTTAAAAACGTATGCTTCTCGTACACCGAGGACAAAGAGCTTATAAAGGATTTCAATTTGTCCGTAAAAGCAGGTCAGCGTATCGCGATAGTCGGACCTACGGGCTGCGGAAAAACCACCCTGATAAATCTTCTCATGCGTTTTTACGATGTAAAATCCGGAGAAATACTCCTTGACGGAAAGAATATCAGAGATATTTCCCGTCATACCTTGCGCGATACCTTTGGAATGGTTTTGCAAGACACGTGGCTATCTTCAGGAACGATAAAAGATAATATCAAGTTCGGTAAGCCGTCAGCTACCGATAAAGAAATTATTGCAGCAGCAAAAGCGGCGCACGCGCACAGCTTTATAAGAAAGCTTCCCATGGGATACGATACCATTATTGGTGAGGACGGCGGCACACTTTCTCAAGGACAAAAGCAGCTTCTATGTATTGCGCGAGTTATTCTCTCAAATCCCGACATGCTCATTCTCGATGAGGCCACGTCCTCGATAGACACGAGAACGGAGATACGTATACAAAAAGCATTTACGTCTATGATGGACGGCAAGACCTCATTTATCGTTGCTCACCGTCTTTCTACAATTCTTGAAGCCGATAAAATTCTCGTTATGAACGATGGAAATATTATAGAGAAAGGCACGCACAAGGAGCTTCTCCAAATGAACGGCTTTTATACAAGGCTTTATAACAATCAATTTTCAAGCAACAAATATTAGCGTTGGGTTGTTGCAACGCCACACAACTTTTAACTATTATTACTATTATTAAAAATATTAAAAAACAAATAAAATTGGGAGGTTTTTATGAAAAAAATAATAGTACTTTTATTAGCAATCTTAATGATCTGTCCTCTTATAGTGTCTTGCGTTGGAGGAAACGTGAACGAGACCGAGGAAGTGGTTACCACTGAAGCGACTAACGAGCTTTTGTTGAGCGACAAGGTCAAGGGGCTCAAATTCGAGGGAGAAGAAATCAACATTTGGCAAACGACGACGGCGTCCAACGCAGCCGAGTATTACTACGATATGAACGGCTCAAGCGACGGTTCTGATTTCGTTTCTCTTGAGCTTTACAAGAGAAACGTCACGGTAGAGGAATATCTGAACTTACAGATAAACTTTGTTGACACCGGATCAGAGTCCAAAAATGCGGCAGAGGATATTCGTCCTCTCTTGCAGGCAGAGTCATCGGAGTTTGACGCATATCAGCTCGTTCAGCACAATGGAATTGCGCTCGTCGTTGAGGGTTGGTTCAAAAATCTCGACGATTCCAAGTATCTTGATTTTTCCGGTGAATGGTGGGCTCAAGGCTTCATGGACAACGCCAAGATAAACGGTCATAACTACGTAATGGCGGGTGATATCGGCGTTGATATGGTAAGCTGCGCGGGAGCTATATTTGTAAATAAGAATATGCTTATCGAAAACAACGGCGAAGATGCATATGAAAACTTGAGAACAATGGTTCTTGATGGAAAGTGGACAATAGATGAGTTGACCAAGCTTTCAAAAGATATGTATTATGATCTAAACGGCAACGAAATCGTTGATATCGATGATCAGTTTGGATTCCTTTCCGTTCAGCATAATATAGACGGCTTTTATTTTGGAACGGGCGCTACGTCGATTGAGCGCGACAACGAAGGCAAGGCTGTTCTTACTATAGGAAATGAATATTCAATAAACGTTATGGATCGTTTATACCGCATGATGCATTCCGAAAGCCCCGACGATTACGGAAATAACGCGGGAACGACTCAACTTTACAATAATTTGCACTCTCCCACTCTCGTTCAGAAATTCGCAGACGGAGAAACGTTGTTCGCCACAGGCTACTTCTATACCGCGAGAAACTTTACCGATATGACTGACGAATTTGCTCCTCTGCCCTATCCCAAGTACGATGTGGAGCAGAAGGAATATCACTCTATTATTCACAACTCGACGACTATATACGCAATTTCCAACTCGTGCTCAAAATATGACCAGACAGGCGCTGCCTTTGAGGTTATGGCTTCGTTGGGAAGTCAGATGGTAGTACCTTTCTACTATGAGCAGGTTCTTAAGCTCAGATATCTTAGCGAGGAGGGTGATACTCAACTCGTTGAATTGATATACGATTCTAGAATGTCGGACGTAGGTGTTATATTCAACACCACTGCGTTCTTTATTCCTCGTTATATGATACAGGAAAAAAATCAGAATATGCAAATCTACCTTGTTAAGAACAAAAACATCATTAACAAGGAACTCAAAGCAATAAACAATATCAAATTCTGACTTTAAAATATAAAAGCAAAGATACGAGAGTGCAAAGCATTCTCGTATCTTTGCTTTTGTTGCTCTGTGTTTAACTACCGTCTTTCTTTTTCTTCCATTCAAAATAGTTAAAATGCTCCCTGCACGCACGATTATATTGAATATCAGCGCGGCTTATTCCCGAAAAGGTATCTTCCTTATCTTTCTTCAACAGATTATTGTAAAACGGAAGTGTTGGAGCAGTTTCCGGTAAAACGTCAAAACCAATATCACGCCAGGTATACTGGGCGTCGGTCACGTATATCTGAATTGGAAAGCTTCTTTCTACCTTTATAAGTCCTACTTTTATTACGTTATCCGTACATTCACCGACGACTACTCCTCCACTTAAAGAGTCGTAAGAAACGGAAACGTGTCTGTCGCAGAGCTCCGTTGGCTCACTTCCTTTTACAAAATATCCTTTTTCACTTCTCTCCCCACGAGGATCCTGTCTGCAAGCTGTCGTCATAAGCTTTCCCGAATCTACGCAGTACTCACACTCGATAATGTTGTCACTGAAGGAAAAATCAAAACCGTTCCCACTTGATATATATTCAGAATGAAGTTCTGTCATAATGTCATCCCATATTTTTACGCAAAGGTTACCCGAATAATCATTCAGCGGCTTTGGATATTCGTATCCAAACCAGACTCCACCAATAAAATACGGTGTATAGCCTATATACCAAAGATCGTTTTTATTTTGTGTAGTTCCCGTTTTCCCCGCGCAGCTGATACTATTATCAAGCGTTATATCGGTCGCCGTTCCGTTTTTAACTACGTTTTGAAGCATCATTGTCATAATATCTGAATTTTCCTCGCTTATGACAGCTTCACCGTGATACTTGTTTTCAAGAACCTGCTCGTTACGCGAATCGGTAACGATGTAATACGATCGGTAGTTGTTGTATATTCCGTCGTTTGCAAAAATTGAATATGCCGCCGTTATCTCGCGAACGGTAACGCCGTAGTTAAACTGTCCGAGCGCCAACGCAGCGTAGTCCTTATCGGTAATAACACTTCCGTTGTTTAAGCTTTTTGTTTCGATCAAGCTTTTCATTTTAAGCTTTTCGTAAAGAAAATCAAATGACGACTCAAGTCCGAGATCTTCAAGCACCTTAACTGTAACCGTGTTTATAGAATGCTCGATAGCATAGTTTACGTTTGTAAGCCCTCGATACGTTCCGTTTGCATTTTTTGGCCACGCCACGGGCTGAACGATTCTTCCCTTTTCCTTATCGAGATTGTAATTTCCGAAATTTACGGGAGTATCGTCGTAAACGCTTGACCACGTAATTATCCCAGATTCCATCGCAGGAGCGTAAACAGACAATGGCTTTATCACAGAACCCGCCGGACGTACCGTATACGTTGCATAATTCTGTATTCTGTTAGCAGTCTTTTCTCCAACAGCTCCCGCAACGCCGAGTATATCCCCGGTTTTGGGATCAATCACAACCATTGACGATTGCGGTGTCTCAGCGTTTCCTGCCGTAAAGTGCGACGTATCCTTATAGTATTCTTCAAGAGTTTCTTGCACGTCGGGATCCATAACGGTATATATTTTAAGACCGCCGGTATAAACTACAAGACTTGCCATTGGACGACTATATCCGTAAGTGCTCATAAGATCGTTCATAACGTCCTCTACGACCATATCAACGTACCACGAGTTTATTGCCGTCTCCGCACCACTATCCTTAATGTTAAGCACAATTTGCTCATTTTTTGCTGTCGTATATTCTTCCTCGCTTATATACCCCAGATCATACATTTGACCGAGTATCAACAGTCGTCTTTTATCGTTATTATCGGGATTTCTTATTGGATCGTAATAGGTAGGGCTGTTAGTAATAGCCGCAATGCAAGCGCATTCAGAGAGCGTAAGCTCCGAGACGTCCTTTGAAAAATAATATTCCGATGCGGCACCTACTCCGTAGCACCCTTGCGAAAGATTTATGATATTTAAATATAGCTCGAGTATTTCATTTTTGTCCATCTTACTTTCAAGATCGAGCGCCCAAAATATCTCCTGAATTTTCCGCTGAAACGAATATTCATCCTTATCCGTAATGTTTTTAATAAGCTGTTGTGTTATGGTTGAGCCACCGTAGCTTTCACTGAATTTTAAATAATAATTCACTCCCGCAGATAGCGTCCTAAACCAATCAACCCCACTGTGCTTATAAAATCGCTTATCCTCGATGCTAATGAATGCGTTTTTTAAATATTCGGGAATTTGACCGTAAGACACGTATTTGCTTCTGTATCCACCGTATAAGGTCTCCGAAAGCTCGATTGCCTCCCCTAACCTATTTGCCCTGTCCTCATAGTCATAGTAATATAATTTTGTTTGTGAGTCGGAGCCGACGATATAAAACATACTCTCGTCAATACTTTTTTCAATATATCTGTCAATGTATATCGCAAAGGAAATACCTATTACGGTAAGCATAATCCCAAACACAATAAGTATTATCAAGGCTATTTTTAATAATTTTCTAAATACCGCTTTTACCATATTTTCTCCCAACTAAAAAATATATCCTTGTATATTATTACACAAATCGGTATAATTTATGTTTTTTACTGAAACAATAATATAAAAAATACGGAGATATAAGATATAATATGAAAAGCTCTAACTGTGATAAGATAAATTTTGTTTTGAAAATAACGTCAATATATGCCGTCCTTATGCTTGCGATGCTTGTTATCTCTTTGTATATTGCATTTAACCTTTCAAATACAAACGATATAGTTACTGAAGAAAAAATCATACAGACAGAATACGTTTACGTGGTAAAGGATGAAACGGCTGATACGGAAGCCATTGAGACGGATGAAAGAAAAACATACACAGTGCGTGAGCACATGGATATGATAGGTATTTTTGATGAAAACGGGGCTTTAATCAAGGTTTTGGAGATATATGTAAAAACGCTGCCTGAATATGACCAGCGAATGCTTAAAGAAGGATTTGTGGTTGTTGGCACAAAACAGTTAAACGCAATAATTGAAGATTATGACGGATAAATATAATGAAAGAGCCGCGCTGTGCGCGGCTCTTTCTTATAACTATTTGATTACTACGTTTTCTTTGCCCAAAATCGTGCGCAGCTCGGAAAGTATATATTCCGTAGCATTTAAGCCATTAGGAAAGTTAACGTACTTTGAAGTTGATGAATCATAAAAAATAACCTTTATGTTACCATCGAAAATCTCAATAATGTTTTTAGCTTTTAAATATTCCCGACAGTTAAAATCCGGAACGCGAAGATATATCTTTGAATATGATTTTGGCTGAAGTCCTTGTTCATGCTGTTTAACTTCAGATTTTGCCGGAACTTCTTTTTCTTGAGGCTTATATGAGGAATTATCAATAAGCTCGTCTATCACGTTTACAAGAATTTTAGTCGGCTCGTCCTCGCGCAACGAAACGCTGCCCTCAATATAAACGGGAGCATCGACACGTATATGCGGATAAAACTGCGTATATATCTTTGGAAAAACAAGACACTCTATCTCTCCATACCTGTCCTCTACCGTTATGAACGCCATTTTTTGATTGTTCTTTGTGGTTTTCAAGGTTACGGAGGATATAATTCCGCAAAGCTTAACCGCTTGCTTCTCTTTTACGGCTTCGGTATCCAAAAGCTCCGCAATTTCCGCTGCCTTAAGAGTTTCTACGTGTAACGAATAGCTGTCTATCAAATGTCCCGAGAAATACATTCCCGAGCTTTCCTTTTCGAGCATCAGCTTTTCCTTAAGGGAAAAATCAGGAACATTCGGATATTCAAACCTTGGAGCTATCTCCGCACTTCCCGATGAAAAAGCAGATGAGAACATATCCAGCTGTCCCGAAATATTGCTTCTGTTTTTTTCTGTGCGAATATCAATAAGTCGCTCGTAAGACGAAAGCAGTTTGCTTCTGTACGTTCCGAGCTTATCAAACGCACCGGATTTTATAAGTCCCTCAACCATGCGCTTGTTTATATCGTAGTCAGCCATTCGAGTAACGAAATCCTCAAAATCGGTAAACGGTGCGTCCGTACGCTCGCGAATTATATTTTCGACGAATTGCTTACCTACGTTTTTTAGCGCAAGAAGTCCGAAAACTATATTTCCGTTATTCGGATGGAAGTAAGTGCGGCTCTCGTTTATATCGGGCGGCAATACCTTTATTCCGAATTTGCCGCATTCCGTTATATACTCCGCAAGCTTTGTGAGATTTCCGAGCACCGACGTCATAAGCGACGCCATATATTCGCAAGGATAATGCGCCTTCAGATATGCTGTTCTGTAAGATATAACGGCGTATGCGGCGGCGTGGCTCTTATTAAATGCGTAATTTGCAAAGGAAGAAATATCGTTAAATATCTTTCCCGCAAGAGCCTCGTCAACTCCGCGCTCCCCGGCGCCCTTAATAAAGCTTTCAAATTCTGCGTTAAGAACGTCCGCCTTTTTCTTTGACATCGCGCGTCTTACCACGTCTGCGTGTCCATAGGTATACCCCGCCAGTTCGCGGAAAACGCTCATAACCTGCTCTTGATATACGATACAGCCGTAGGTCGATCTTAATATCGGCTCAAGCAACGGATGATCGTACGATATTTTATCTGCATTGTGGCGTGACTCAATATATTTCGGTATGGAGTCCATGGGGCCCGGGCGATAAAGAGCAATTGCCGCAATTATATCGTCAAATCTCTCGGGGCGAAGCTCGGATAGCATTTGACGCATACCTGCAGACTCAAGCTGAAACACTCCCGACGTTGCGCCAGACGAGATAAGCTCGTATGTCGCTTTATCGTCGTACGGTATCGCCGATATATTAAAATCGGGATGCTTTTCCTTAACAAAAGCGCAAGCATCGTTCATTATAGTAAGGTAACGAAGCGCCAAAAAGTCGAACTTAAGAAGCCCAATCTGCGCTATCGTATCCATATCAAACTGCGTAACTATCGCGCTGTTGCTCACGGCAAGAGGTACGTAATTAGCAATCGGTTCATCGGTAACAACAAGACCTGCCGCGTGAACCGTAATGTTTCTCGGCATTCCCTCAAGTTCCATTGCGGTATCAACAAGTCTTTTAACCGTCTCCGAGCTTTCATACTGCGTCTTAAGCTCCGGAAGCTTTAACGCGTCCTTAAGCGTCATGCCAAGCTCATGAGGCACGGCTCTTGCAACTGGATCGACCTCTGCGTAAGACATTCCGAGCGCTCTGCCGACGTCACGTATTGCCGCACGGGCAGCAAGAGTTCCGTAGGCTATAATCTGTGAAACGTGATCGCTTCCGTATTTGTCATACATATACTGTATGACCTCGTCGCGTCGGTTATAGCAAAA
>JAZQTY010000268.1:0-3574 GCA_045631025.1 Eubacteriales bacterium | reverse complement strand
TCACAGAACGACATGGCTACGATCCGACTTGAATAGATGGAATACGCAATTCCGACGATTGAGGTGATTTTTCCGATACCCGCAACGGATGCAGCTCGTGTTTTGGGATAATTAAGCGGCTCGCGAGAGAGTATAAGACCTATCACGCCCATAATAATTCCGGATACGGTTCCGTAACCTAAATAGGGTATGGCTATTGAAAGAATACCGAGTATCAAAGAGGTGTTTGCCTTTCCCATTGGAAGCGGAACGGTCTCTTTCGAAGGCTCTTTTCTGTGAACTATATTCAGGTTTAAGGTTTGTGAGCTTGCTGAATCGGCGATGGTTTTAGCCGCGTCTAATACAGTCGAATCCGAGTTTTCAATAGGCGCTCCGCATTCCATACAGAATTTCTGACCGTCTACCGTTTGCTTTCCGCATTTTGAGCAGTACATATCAAAGTCCTCCTAAAATCATAGTAAGTATAAATAGCACGAGGACTATAATTATAAGTCCTGCGTAAAGAACCATAAGAAAAACAGGAATGATTACTGCCGCGATGGACAGAAGCAAGCCGAAGATTCTCATAATTTTTGCAACCTTCAAAAAGGTTCTTTCGGGGTTATTTTCTGCCGTCACCTTTTTGGAAAGCCTTGCGGAAATAACGACGGCGGCTATGCCGACGATACCGTCGAACACCATAACCATCAAGTATGCCCATGCAAGGATTGAGAAAAAAGTGAGTCCGCACCAAAGCATCATATATAAGGGAAAAGCTACCGATACGATACCAAGTATCATAGAAACTATCGCCATCGCGCGGTTGCTGTTCTTTTGCGCCTTTTCGACGGTAGCCTCGTTGACTATCTCCGCGATCTCGTTGCTTTCTCCGCATTCGGAGCAAAATTTCATATCGGAAGTGATTTCCGAGCCACAGCTCTTACAGTTCATAGCATTCTCCTAAATTAAAGATAAAAACCAAAGGATTCCAAAACGTCCGCGAGTGTTCCAATCAAGGACTCTAACACATCGAAAATTCCGTTGCCGAATTCCGGGAATACGAACGAAGCTACGACGACCAGAACGGAGCCGAGAACCGTAAGCGTGACCGAAGCGAGCCACGCGAGTATGGCAAGAGCTACTGCAGCGGTGGCGACGCAGGAATATACAAGACCTATAATGCCGAGAATTTTAGTTAATCTGTTGGTTTTTAGCACACTCTCGTCGTCAGTTGCCTTTTTGACACGAGCTGCGCTCGCAAGCGCGATAACGGAAAGTACAAATCCGACGGCGACGGGCAAAAACAGCGCAACGGCGGAAAGAATAAGCGCAACATTCGCCGTCTTTTTGGGGTCCTTTAAGGGCTTTTTATCCTTTTTTGATTTATTGGATATTTCTTTGTCTATGGCAAGCTCTTCCTCGGTGACAATATTTTTTGTTCCGCATTCACAGCAGAACTTATCGTCTACGTCAAGATTTTTGCCGCAGTTGTAACAAACCATTAGTTTACTCTCTTTATAATTTTAAATTAGTATATCATTCCGCTACCGCTCATGGCAAGCACATAAATAGTCAAATAGACCGTATAGAAAATAGTGAAAATAACGGACAAGGTATGTCCGACTCTTCCGGTCATCCAGCCTGCCTTTGCAAAGCCGTAGATAGACGTGCCCTCGTACTCCTCAATTATGGGGAGAGCCTTGTTCTTGGCTATAATGGAGAGTACCCAACCTGCAATTCCAAGAGTAGCCAATGAGAGTATTCCGAGAATCATAGAGGTTATCGCCTGTGAGCGGTACTTTTCTACGTTGCGCTCCTTATTTATTTCATTGACGTACTGATCTCTGTAGTTGTTTTCGATTTCTCTTATTTGAGACTCGCGCTGACGGTTGTACTCCTCCTCGGCAAGTCTGCGGAATTCTGCCTGACGGCGGATCTCCTCTGCCTCTCGACGAGCCTGCTCCTGGCGGCGAAGATACTCAAGCTCCTCCATGCGGCGAAGCTCCTCTATTCGCGCAGCCTCCGCCTGACGGCGAGCTTCTTCTTCGATGCGAAGTATCTCCGTTTCCTTTATTTGCGCGTCCGCGCTCTGCGGCGTAGGAATCTTTGCTCCGCAATTCGTGCAGAAGCGCTGTCCATCCGCGATACTTTTTCCACAATTAGAACAAAACATTTTTGTACTCCTTAAATAAATATTAAAAACTTATCAGAAGCCGCCTGCGACTCCAACGCCTATGAGTGCTATGATAACGATAAATATGTAGACGACGTAAATCAACAACGGAACAACGATCATCATTCCCCAGACTATCGTGCCGATAAGACCCCATATAAATCCAAAGGTGCCAAATGCTTTTGCGATAACCGCAAAGGGCTTTACTCCGTCAGTGCCGTAATTGTTGAGCTGCTTCAGCTTCTTTTTAGATATTGCCGCGAAAATAAGAATCAGCGGAGAAATCCACCACGGTATAACAAACGCCGAAATAAGGGCGAAAACCATTGCGGATATAGCGAGGCTGCGTTTTTTAGCACGATTCTCTTCAACTACGGGAGTGGGCGCATAAGCGGGCTGCTCGTAGGTTGCCTGATACGTGGGAACGGGAGCCGCCTGATACGCAGGCTGCTCGTACGCAAGCTGCGCCGTATAGGAGGGCTGCTCAAGCGTAGGCTCTTGAACTTGAGGCGCAGGCTGTTCCGGTACCTCTGTCACTATTTTTGAACCGCAAACGGGACAGAATTTAGTGTCATTTGCAATCGATGAGCCGCAAATAGGGCAAAACATATTTAAGTACCTCCCTTATAAGATTAGTATACCATGCCTTCGCTTGCCATCATAGCAATGAACAGTATGACAAAATAGAGAGCGTAGATAAATATGATTATTGCCAAAGCGATAATGAACTGTACCAAAATGTAGATAGATGCGATAAGACCAAAGGTGCTTGCAGCTCCTGCGCCTTTAGCGAGAGCCGCACCAACCGTTCCGGGATAAGCCTTTGCGGCTTTAGCCTTGCACTTTGAAATTATAGACATAACAATACCGAATATGGCACCCTCAAAGGACATAGCGAGGAAAAGTCCGCCAAACGACATTATTGCGGAAAGGCAACCCCAAACGAGAGCGGAAATACCGCTTGCGAGAGGGTCAACAGGCTTTTTGGACTTGGTTTCCTTAACGGGTGCGGGAGCTTCCTCGTAAGCTGCGCTTGCGGTCTGTGCTGCGGTGGCGGTCTCTACCGCAGGAGCTGTGTGTGCAGGAGAGTTGTCGTGACCGCAAACGGCGCAAACGCTAACTCCCTCGGGAAGCTGTGAATTACAAAAATTACAATACATAGTGTCATTCTCCTGATTTTAAGATTTGTATAGACGTATATGGCGGGAATTTTCCCTATGTAGATATCTATACGCAATTATCATATCACATATTTCCACATTTGTCAATACAAGGTTGATTATTTTGTAGAATTTGCTACACGATTTTTGTTTTTTCCTGATTTAACGGACCGGCGTCCCCGGCGAGCCGTTATAATTAAATAAAAAAAGAAAGACGGCGGTGCGTGGGGGGTTGAAAATTAAAATTTGTAGGGCGGGGGTT
>JAZQTY010000267.1:0-3655 GCA_045631025.1 Eubacteriales bacterium | reverse complement strand
CTTATGCTCGCGTCGCGTGACGTAGTCGGCGGCGTTAAGTGGGCGGCAGGCCTTGCGGGCACTGCTGACGTTGCAAAGCAGGTTGAAAAGGGTAAATCCCAGTTTGCAGGCGTTGAGATAAAGGGTAAGACGCTCGGCGTTATCGGACTTGGCGCTATCGGCGGTCTCGTTGCAAACGCTGCCGTTGATCTTGGAATGAACGTAATCGGATGCGATCCATTCCTCAGCGTTGACGCTGCTTGGAATATCGACAGCCGCGTACATAAGGCAGCAGCCTTTGAGGACGTTTTCAAGGCGGCGGATTACATCACGCTTCATGTTCCCGCAACCAAGGATACGAAGGGTATGATCTGTGAAAAGTCTCTTGCAACCATGAAGGATGGCGTAAGAATCATCAATCTCGCTCGTGCAGATCTCGTTAATTCTGCTGACGTCAAGGCTGCTCTTGAGAGCGGAAAGGTAGCGTCCTACGTTACCGATTTCCCCACGGAGGAGACCGTTGGTGTAGACGGCATAGTTGCCATTCCTCACCTTGGCGCTTCTACCGCAGAGTCCGAGGACAACTGCGCAGTTATGGCGGCTATGGAGCTTGACGAGTACCTTTGCTACGGTAACATCAAGAACAGCGTAAACTATCCTAACGTTTCTATGCCTATGAGTGGTGACAAGAGAATCTGCGTTCTCCACGCAAACGTTCCTAACGTAATTTCCCAGATTACTACTATCGTTGGCGGAACGGGCGCGAACATTGAGAATATGATGAACAAGTCCAAGGGCGACAACGCATATACGGTCGTTGACGTAACCGGTGACGTTTCTGACGAAACCGTCGCAAAGCTTGCATCTGTTGAGGGTGTTTACAGAGTAAGAGTTATCTGAATATAAATTTAAAAACGCACGGTGAGCATCACCGTGCGTTTTTTTGGTGAGTATTTAAAAATATTTCCGTTTCCTCCTTTACCTCACGCCACATAGGCACGATAATCGCAAGATTTATAAGCGTCATAACACCCATTGAAAGATCTGCGAGAAGCCACGAAATGGACGAGCTTGCGTTGGCTCCTAAAAATGAAAAAAGGCAGTAAAAGCACATAAATACCGTTATTATTCCTTGTTTTGCTTTTAAGTATTGCAGGCTTGAGGCGCAGTAGTGTATCCAGCAAACGATAGTAGCAAACCCGAAGCATGAGACGGAAATGCAGATAAAGTATGCGGCTATCTTTCCTATTCCCGCTTCAAATGCGGCAAGCGTCATCATCATATAGTTTCCGTCGAAAACCGAGGCGGCGTCGTACTTGAGAATAACTACGAGTGCCGTCATAGTGCAGAGAATTACTGTATCTACAAACACCTCGAAAATTCCCCAAAGTCCTTGCCTTGCCGGAGACTTACAGTCAGCAAGCGCGTGAGCGCTTGGGGCAGTGCCGCAGCCTGCCTCATTTGATACGAGCCCGCGCATTACTCCGTAACGTATTGCATAAAGAAACGTATATCCGCCTATTCCGCCAACTGCAGCTTTATTTGAAAAGGCGGATACGAAAATCAACTTAAAAGCAGAAGGGAGAAGCTCTGCGTTTTTTAGCATTATAATTGTGGAAATCAGCACGTAACCTATGGACATAATAGGAACGAGAAAATTTGTAAGAGATAAAATTCCGGACGTTCCGCATTTGTATACTGTAAAGGTTAGTATGCATAGTATAGAGCCAGTGATGACGGGGGATATTCCGAACGTACCTTTAAGTGAGGAAGCAATAGCCTCTGCTTGAAGCATACTTCCCATCGTTAGAGCACAGATAAGAAAAGAGACGGCAAATATTACAGAAACTAAAGATCCGATTTTTTTCATACGACGTGAATTAAAAAAATCAAGGATATAATACATTGCCGCGCCGAGTGGTTTGCCGCTTTCGTCATACCGTCTATGACGTATAGCGAGAACTATCTCGGCATATTTTAGTATCATGGCAATAAGCGCGCTTACCCACATCCAAAATATAGCACCGAATCCACCGAGAGATATTGCAGAGGAAACACCTACGATATTACCAACGCCAAGTGTTCCCGCTAACGCAAGAGTTACCGCTTTGAAGGAAGAAACACCACCACCTTTTTTCTCCGGAACCAGTCCTTTCAGAATACGCATAGGATGTACGACGTGGAAAAAGCCAAGACGGACTCCGTAGAATATACCGCACGTTATTAAAGACACGGGAACGAGTATTCCCGAGGCGATGTCGTTTATTTTTGAAAGCATAAAACCCCCATATTCGCCGTTATTTTTTATAAGCAGACCTTAATTTTTACACAGGTGCTTTTTAAATGTTAAATAAATGTTAAATATTAAAAAAAGACTTGATTTTTCTAAAAAATGGTGTAAAATATGTGTATAGGTTAGCACTCCTGATACATGAGTGCCAACGCGATAACGTTGTCTAATTATAATTTATTATAAGGAGGAAGAAAAAATGACAATTAAACCCTTGGCTGACAGAGTTGTAGTTAAACTCGTTGAAGCTGAAGAAAAAACGAAAAGCGGTCTTATTCTTACCGCATCCGCACAGGAAAAGCCCCAGGTAGCAGAGGTAGTTGCAGTAGGTCCCGGCGGAATGGTTGACGGAAAAGAAATTGCTATGACGGTAAAGGTTGGTGACAAGGTCATCACGTCCAAGTACTCCGGTACTGAAGTAAAGGCTGACGGAGTTGAATATACTATCGTTCGTCAGAGCGATATTCTCGCTATCGTCGAATAATTTAACATATACAGAAAGGAACAAAAACAATGGCAAAGGAAATTCTTTATGGTATTGAAGCTCGCAATGCGCTTTGCAGAGGCGTTGATAAGCTTGCTGATACGGTTAAGATCACACTCGGACCGAAGGGAAGAAACGTAGTTCTTGACAAGAAGTACGGCTCTCCGCTGATCACCAACGACGGTGTTACCATCGCAAAGGAGATCGAGCTTGAAAATCAGGCTGAAAACATGGGCGCATCTCTCGTTAAGGAGGTTGCAACCAAGACTAACGATGCGGCAGGTGACGGTACGACAACCGCAACGCTTCTCGCGCAGGCATTCGTTCGTGAGGGTATGAAGAACGTTACCGCAGGCGCTAACCCCATGGTAGTTCGCAAGGGTATCAAGAAGGCAGTTGATAAGGCTGTCGAGTCTCTCGTTGCAAACTCCAAGAAGGTAAACGGAAGCGACGACATCGCAAGAGTCGGTACTATTTCCGCAGGAGACGACGTTATAGGTCAGCTTATTGCCGATGCAATGGAAAAGGTTACTGCCGACGGCGTTATAACCGTTGAGGAGTCAAAGTCCGCAGACACCTACTCCGAGGTAGTTGAGGGAATGCAGTTTGACCGCGGATACCTCTCGCCCTATATGGCGACCGATACGGATAAGATGGAGGCGGTTCTTGACGATTGCCTGATTCTTATAACCGATAAGAAGATTTCTAACATACAGGAGATTTTGCCTCTGCTTGAGCAGATAGTTCAGACCGGCAAGAAGCTTTTGATTATCGCAGAGGACGTTGAGGGCGAGGCTCTTACAACGCTTGTGCTTAACAAGCTTCGCGGAACGTTTACCGTCGTTGCGGTAAAAGCTCCGGGCTTTGGCGACAGACGCAAGGAAATGCTTCGCGATATCGCG
>JAZQTY010000266.1:0-4264 GCA_045631025.1 Eubacteriales bacterium | reverse complement strand
AAGCCCGGAATTGATATATATATCAAGGCAGGAACGAAGAATGAGAGCGTTCATATTCCCGTGCTTATAGCTGCGACGGGACTTAAGGAGCTTGTATACAATGACTTCCACATAGGCGAGGACGCGGACGTAACGATAGTTGCGGGCTGTGGAATTCATAACGGCGGAAAAGAGGACTCGGAGCATAGCGGCGTACACTCTTTTTATCTGTCGAAAAATGCAAGGTGCAAATACATTGAAAAACATTACGGCGAGGGTGACGGAAACGGAAAGAATTTGATGAATCCCACGACTTACGTTGAGTTGGCTGAAAACTCCTACTTGGAAATGGAAACTGCGCAGATAAAGGGCGTTGATTCTACGCGTAGAGTAACCACAGGAAAAGTGATGAAAAATGCAACTCTTATTGTACACGAAAAAATAATGACGCACGGCGAACAGTATGCAGAAACGGAGTTTGACGTTGATCTTTGCGGCGACGGCGCGGGCACTCACGTCGTTTCCAGATCTGTTGCCAAGGGGCGTTCCTCACAAAAGTTTATTTCGAGAATTCGCGGCAATGCGGTCTGCTCCGGACATACGGAATGCGATGCTATAATTATGGACGAGGCGACTGTTTCTGCTATTCCTGAAATTCTCGCGCAACACCCCGAAGCTTCACTTATTCACGAGGCGGCTATCGGAAAAATAGCCGGAGAGCAGCTTATTAAGCTTATGACTCTCGGACTTACCGAGAAGGAAGCTGAAGAGGAGATTGTTAACGGCTTCTTGCGCTGATGTGCGAGGGGCGGTGCGGTTTGCGACGCTTTTGGAAGCGAAGAGCTGTGTAAATGTGCTTTCAGACGGCGCACCGAGAAGTTCTTTAAAGTATAGTTGGATATTATTGACGCGTTTTTTTTGCGCGGAAAGGCGGCGGACCCTGCGTCCTGCTGCCTTTCTTTTTTTTGTTTGAACACATAATGGATCGGCCTGACATTTAACGCAAGTGGGAAGTCGATAGCTTTTTTTGTGAATGATGTGTTTTAGTTGTTACAGAGGAGAGGTTTTATGGCGATTTATAAATGCCGTGTGGATAATATGAGCAGGTTTACTTAAAATGATAAAATTGGTAAATAATGTAAAATGAACAAGAAAAAATGGAAAATATTGAAAAAAACGGCAGTGTCGCAAAGAGAAAAAATAAAAAAACGAATTTTGTTATATTTTTTGAGGTGTAGAAAATTGAGCCTTGTTTTTGTATAAAATAAACAAAAAATAACAGCATTTTGACAAGACAAAAGTTTCACGATAAAACGGGCATGGTAAAAAATATTTACTCTCAAATATTGCCGTAAAATCGAGCGATAATTTTTTGACAAATCTTACAAAAAGTTTGTCAAAAGCGTGCCAAAACCGCTAATCTGGGTAAATATAATTTACAATTACAAAGTGCGTTGAAATTTTGGTATAAAAACGACGATTTTTGAAAATATAAAAAAAGACGTTTTTACGCTTTTTCTCTATGCGTTTGGAACGAGTCGAAAAGCTTTGCTTGACTTTTTATCTATTATATGGTATGATATCAACGTGGATTTTGGGCTTCCTATGCCCATTTTTAGGGTATAGGCGGCTTGTGCAACGCGATTTTGACCGAAGCGTTGCCTTTGAAGTATATTCAGGTGTTGCCCCGCGGCGCGCATATTGCCGATTTTTGCGCGTTTACGAGTGCTGCTTTTGGATAGGCGTTTTGCGTGTCTTTGCCGCGCAGAATGCCGTACTGCGAAGAAAACGGTTGCGCTGATGGCAACATCAGACATAATTACGTGCGTGCGATCCCAACGCGCACGAAGAAAAAACAGGAGGATTTTTTGAATGAGAAAGGCGAAATTTCAAAGAATTGCGGCGTTTTTGCTGGCTTTGACGTTCTTGCTCGGCGGTGCAACGCTCTTTGCGAGCGCTGACGAATCATCCGTATCGGACAAGACGACCGAAGACATTAAGGCGTTGCTCAATGCTATTTCGTACGACGAGTATCTGGCAGAGAATGCCGGCGTGCTCAAGGGCGATTCTGTGATCGTTGTTGACGCTACAAAGAACGTAACGTACACTTCGGCAACGGAATACGTGTTGAACGAGAAAGGCGAAAAAGAGTATAAGGTTACTACCCCCGAAAGTGTAACGCTTCCCGACAAGGGCGATAGCGAGGAGGCGCTTAAGGCGTACAGAGACGCTGCTATCAAGTCTACGGCTTACATTAGCAAGTTTGACGGTGCGGATGGAATTTTCTCCCCCGTTTCCGGAACGCTGACGTGGGAGATCCCCGAGATCACCAAGGACACAGCCCCCAAGCTTTACAGCATTGAAATTGAGTGCTATCCAATAGAAAACAAATCGGCGTCTGTTGAGAGAGTATTCATGATTAACGGCGACGTTCCTTTTGCTGAAGCACGTTACATAACTATCTCCAAGATATGGAAGAACGTATACACCGATGCAAAGGTTGAGGTTCTTGAGAGCGAGAACGCTGATGAGATGATTGCGGCGTTCAACGCGCTTTCCACCGAGTACAAGCTTGATTGCAAGGCTACCAAGCTTGAAGAGAACGGAAAAACCTATATCGTGTACGATATGCCCGAATATTGGACCGAGGCACAGGCCAAAGTTCTTAACGGCGAAGGTGCTGACGGCAAGACTGTTGCCGAGAAGCTTGCAAGATTCTTCACCGTGGATATCGACGGAAACGAAATTCGTTCGAGCCTTGTTCAGGCACCTTCTTGGATGACCTACACGATGAAGGACTCCAACGGATTCCTTATGGACGACTTCCAGTTCGTAATAGCGGCTGATGAGGAGACGGGTAAAACCACTATTTCTCTTGAGTCTGTTAACGAGCCGATAGTTATAAAGGAGATTCGTCTCGTTCCTTATGACGGCTATGACAGCTACGAGGACTACCTTAATAAAATTAAGGAGAAAAACGGTGGCACGCTCCCCGGCGCGGGCGCTGATAAGATAAAGATTGAAGCTGAATACAGCTCTGCCGTATCCTCGCAGACCATATATCCCGTATCTGACACGACCAGCGCAATAAACTCACCTGCAGCAACCGACAGAACGGTTCTTAACTCCATGGGTGGAGATAAGTGGCAGGCTCCCGGTCAGTGGATAGAATATAAATTTATGGTAAAGAACAGCGGAATGTACAACATTTCCACTCGCTTTAAGCAGAGCGTGCTGGACGGTATGTATACGTCGAGAGCGCTGTCTATTTACTCCGAAGGTCTTGACGAGACCGCTCTCGGCTACTACGACGGAATCCCGTTTGCCGAGGCAGGAAGACTTCAATTTAATTATAGCTCCGATTGGCAGTCGGGTAAGATATCCGACGGCTCTGACGGAACCTTCGATATTTACTTTGAAAAGGACGTAGTATACACCCTTCGTTTTGAGGTTACACTCGGAAACATGGGTAGCGTGGTAAGCCGCGTTCAGGATTCTCTTAACTCCGTCAACGCAGACTACCTCAATATCCTTAAGCTTACCGGTACGAGCCCTGACGAATACCGTGACTACGGCTTTTCCCGCGTAATGCCTGATACTATGATAGATATGATCAAGCAGGCGAAGGTTCTTAATGAGGTATCCGTAGAGCTCGTTAATGAGGCGAACGTAAAGAGCTCCATGACGGCAACTCTTGAGAAGGTAGCGAGACTTCTTGAACAGATGGGTAAGGATGACGACGAGGTAGCAAAGAATCTCGAACAGCTCAAGACCTACATCGGTTCTCTCGGTACTTGGCTCAGTGATGCGAAGACACAGCCTCTTATGCTTGACTACATCGTTATTCAAAGCGCATCCGACGAGTCTGTTCCCCCTGCAAAGGCAGGCTTCTTCCAGACCATCGGATATGAAATAGTAAGCTTTATACAGAGCTTCTTCCGTAACTACGACCGTATGGGCGCTATGACCGAGGCCGAAGGCGAGGACGTAGTTGAAGTATGGCTTGCTTACGGACGTGACCAGTCTCAAGTTATCCGCAGCCTTATCAACAACGACTTTACACCGAGCACCCAGGTTGCAGTTGACCTTAAGCTCGTATCGGGCGGAACGCTGCTTCCTTCGATACTTGCGCAGATGGGACCTGACGTTTACATCGGTATCGGTCAGAATGAAGTTATTAACTACGCTATCCGCGGAGCGCTTCTTCCTATCGACGATATGGAGGCAGATCCCGAGAAGGGCGTTATAAGCTATGACGAGGCGATCAAGGACTTCGACGAATCCG
>JAZQTY010000265.1:0-1989 GCA_045631025.1 Eubacteriales bacterium | reverse complement strand
GTCGTTCGGCACGAAATACGTATCCTTAACAAACTGCTCAACGACGGGATGACGTCCGTCCTTTATCTCGACTACGTCGCTCGTATCTACGTCGAAGTCGGAGGCCAAGCGGTCTTAGGAAGACAACACTTAGCTACAACTCCTTGGCTCACAGAACGACATGGCTACGATCCGACTTGTCGTTCGGCACGAAATACGTATCCTTAACAAACTGCTCAACGACGGGATGACGTCCGTCCTTTATCTCGACTACGTCGCTCGTATCTACGTCGGGGCGAACGTAAGAGTTTTTTGCCGCCACGGTCGCGAGGCTGTAATAAACGTCAAGCCTTGCCATGAGTGCCGCCGCCTTCTGGATACGTCTGCTATTTTCCGCAACGTAATTTCTTACCTCGCAGAAAAGCTCGTATTCAAGCGAGCAGACCTTGTCCGTCGCGCCGAGAATAGTGGATTCCATTTCCTTAAGCTCTTGCGTTATGTATCTCTCGCAATTTGCAAGCGTCTGCTTGCGTATGTAGGTTTCGGGAACTTGATCAAGGAACGACCTCGTTACCTCTATGTAGTAGCCAAACACCTTGTTATACGCTATCTTAAGCGTTTTAATTCCCGTTTTTTCGCGTTCTGACTCGGCAATAGACTCAATATAGCCCTTGCCGTCGCGCATGATGGCGCGGAAATTATCAACGTCCGCGTTATACCCGTCTGCAATCATACCACCCTCACGAACGGAGAAAGGCGGATTTTCGCAAATAGCGCTATTTATTTTTTCGTATATATCCTCAAGAGTTTCAAGCTCGCCGTAAAGCTTTGAAAGCTCGTCACAACGACAACTCTTAAGCAGCTCCTTGATTTCGGGGAGAACCGCTATCGTTGCGGCTACAGCGCGAAGATCCTTTGCGTTAGCCGTACCGTAAACTATTTTTGTAACGAGTCTTTCAAGGTCGAGCACGCCGTCAAGCAGCGAGCCAAGCTCCTCTCGGAGCATGTAGTCACCGAGGAATTCCTCAAGCGCGTTCTGTCTCGCTCTTATACCGCCAACTCCGAAAAGCGGATGCTCCACCCACTGACGAAGCAGTCTTGCTCCAGCCGCAGTGCGCGTTTTGTCAAGCACCCAAAGAAGGCTTCCCTTTTTTTCCTTTGTACGCAAGGTTTCGGTAAGCTCAAGATTGCGCCTCGTGTTTATGTCCATTTCAAGAAACTGTCCGTCTGAATAAACATTCAAATCCTTAATATAGGAAATATCGCTCTTTTGAGTTTCGGCAATATACGCAAGCAGACCGCCAAGTGCGCAAACGAGGGGCTTGTTTTCTGCCTCTCCGTCACGGAGAAGCTCCGAGAATTGCGCCACCACCGCCTCTCTTGAGGACGCATATTCAAACTGCGTTGGGCGATTGTCCGTAAGCATAGCGCCGATACGTCCCGTAATAAAATCTGCAATCTCGCCAAGCTTTTTAGCACCGAGATTGGTTATGACCTCGCTCGGCGAGTACGTTCCAAGCTCGTTTTTAAGTCTTGACTCAATATTATCTCCACAAAACGAGGTAACGAATATCTTTGCAGTAGAAACGTCGGCAAAGGCAACGCCGCACTCAAATTCATTCATATAAATCGAGCACAGATAGTTGTTCTTCTTTTCGGAAAGAAGATTGGTTTCAATAACAGTACCCGGAGTAATAACTCTTATAACCTCACGCTTTACGAGTCCCTTGGCAAGCGCGGGATCCTCCGTCTGCTCACAAATAGCCACCTTATAGCCCTTTTCGATGAGCTTGCCGATATAACCCTCGGAGCTGTGGAAAGGAACTCCGCACATAGGCGCTCTTTCAGCCTCGCCGCAGTCTCTGCCCGTAAGCGTCAGCTCAAGCTCGCGCGACGCAAGAACCGCGTCGTCAAAAAACATCTCGTAAAAGTCTCCCAGACGGTAAAAAAGCAGATAAGTCGGAGGCCAAGCGGTCTTAGGAAGACAACACTTAGCTACAACTCCTTGGC
>JAZQTY010000264.1:0-10749 GCA_045631025.1 Eubacteriales bacterium | reverse complement strand
ATCCTCTAACGGTTCTACCTCGCAGGGCTCCGTTTGCGGATCTACCCTTGCTCTTATGGACGCAGGCGTTCCGATAAAGGCTCCCGTTGCAGGTATCTCCTGCGGACTTATCACCGCAGAGGACGGAAGCTGGGATATCATGCTTGATATTCAGGGACTTGAGGACTTCTACGGAGATATGGACTTTAAGGTTGCAGGTACTCACAAGGGTATTACCTCCATTCAGATGGACCTTAAGGTAGACGGACTTACTCCCGAGATCATCAAGGCTGCTCTTGAGCAGACTCACGTAGGCCGTGACTATATCATCGATGAGGTTCTTCTCAAGGCGATTGCAGAGCCTCGCGCCGAGGTTTCCAAGTACGCTCCCAAGATGACTACCTTCAAGATCGATCCCGACAAGATTCGTGAGGTTATCGGTAAGGGTGGCTCCGTAATTCAGAAGATCGTTGCAGAGTCCGGCGCAAAGGTTGATATCGACGACGACGGAACTATCTGCATTGCTGCTGCAAACGGTGAGAACGCCGCTGCTGCAAAGGCAATGATCGACGCTATCGTATTCGAGCCCGAGGTAGGAGCTGTCTACACGGGTAAGGTAACCGGAATCAAGGAGTTCGGTTGCTTCGTTGAGTACGCTCCCGGTAAGGAGGGAATGGTTCACATTTCCAAGATCGCTCCCAAGAGAATAGAGAAGGTCGAGGACGTTCTCGCTCTCGGTGACGTCGTAAAGGTTAAGTACATGGGACTTGACAAGAAGGGAAGAATGGACTTCTCCATCAAGGACGCCGACTAATTATATATAGACGGATATGCCCGCACCCCAATAAGGGCGCGGGCATAATTTGAATTTAAGGAGGAACAATATGAAAAAGATAATAAATATGCTTGCCGGAGGAGAGGGCGCAACGCCTCTTAAAAAAGGCGTCGTTTACGCTGCTCTCGGAACACTTGCCGCGCTGATATTGGCAATAGCGATACTCGTTGTTTCCTCTATCGCTCTCACTCTGACGGATAATACGGGTAACGAGCCCGACAGAGGCGGTGATGGCGACGGTGACGGCGGCATAGCTTCCGTAAAGCCCGTTGAGCTCGTCACTCTTGAGAGTATTTCGGCGCTTGCCGAGAAGTCTGAAACCGACCTTGTTAAGGTAGGGGATAAGCGCACTCCCTTTGGAGCTAAACAAAATTTCTATTATGCTAAAAACGACAATGACGGCGTGGATAAGCTTACCTCGAGCGCAATGACCGCAGTGGATAATATGCTCGTTGACTTCTATGATGCGAACAAGGATAAGCTGGTAACTGACGTAGGCCCCGATTCTAAAAGTAAGGACTGCAATATTCCGCTTATTAAGAACACGAGTGCGTCCGGAACTGAATTTACTATCGTTACGTTCAACGATGAGTCCATGTCGGGCAACACGCTTTATTCGTGGATATTTGCGAACGCATATAAGTATGGCTTTATTTATAAGGGTGATGAGTTCCAGTACGTAGGCGTAGCGCTTGCTGCGTATCTTCGTACCGGTAACGACCTGACTCCCATTAAGTCAAAGACCGCTGATAAGGCGCAGATGTTGTCCGGCGGTTACTATGCGTACTACGTTGCCTCTGACGCAACGGAAATTAAAGTACCGAAGTCACTTGCTTACGACGTGATCGCAGACGGTGCCGACGGATATATCGTCGTATATAAAAAGTAAATAAAAAGCTTTATGCAGGAGATTTCTCCTGCATAAAGTGCTATATTACAGCTTCAGAGATAAAAAGAAGATAAACGAAAAATAGAAAGAAACCATCATGAAAATTCTCGCAATAGGCGATATCGTAGGCAGCGCGGCAGTTGCCTACCTTTCCGAAAAATTATGGAAAAAGCGTGACGAGCTTGGCGTTGAGCTGGTCGTCGCCAACGGAGAAAACGCATCGGAGATACACGGCGTAAGCGCCGCTCTCGCCGAGGATATTCTGGCGGCGGGCATTGACGTTATAACACTTGGTAACCACTCATTCGGCAAGCGCGACATCTGCAATTTGCTCAACGATTCGAATTCGATAATTCGCCCCGCCAATTACCCTCCGTTCGTGCCCGGTAGCGGAAGCACTGTGATAAACGCAAGCGGTTGGCGCGTGCTCGTTATGAACGTTCTCGGCACGGCGCTTATGGAATCCATGGCGTGCCCCTTTGAAACGGTGGACAAGCTTTTGACAAGAGAGAAGGGGAATTACGATATTTCCATTCTCGACGTACACGCCGAATCTACCTCCGAAAAGATAGCGCTCGCGCGGTATTTCGACGGAAGGATAGATATCATTTTCGGTACTCACACGCACGTAGCGACGGCTGACGAGCAGGTGCTTCCCGGAGGAACGGGATATATCACCGATCTTGGAATGTCAGGTCCCGTTAACGGAGTTATCGGCGCTGACGCCGCTTCCGTTATCGAGCGTATGCGTACGAAGATACCTACTTATTTCAAAATAGCCGACGGAGCGGTGCGTGTTCACGGAGCGGTGTTTGATTACGACACCGACAAGCGACGCGTCACGTCTGTCAAGAGAATAACGTTCTGACGGAGGAAGATGTATGTCAAATTCACTCAATACGTACTCCACGGCGGCGCTTGCCTATCTTGGCGACAGCGTTATTGAAATATGCGTGCGAGAGCGCCTCGTTAAGGCGGGACTTTCGTCATCTGCTACGCTCAATAAGACGGCGCTCGAATACGTCAAAGCCTCGGCGCAGGCAGAGGCGATGAAAAGAATTCTCCCCTTGCTTGACGAGGAGGAGGACGCGGTCTTTCATCGAGGACGGAATATCGGACACACCAACACCCCGAAGTCAGCGACGGTTGCAGAATATCGCGCGGCAACGGGCATGGAGGCTCTGTTCGGGTATCTACACCTTGCAGGGAGAAAAGAACGCATAGACGAGCTCTTTGACGCCGCGTATCCCATAAACGAATGACTTTTTTGCGGGTCGTCGATGGCGCCGACCCCTACCGAATAATAGAATTAAATAAAAGAAAATTTGAAAGGAAACAGAAAAATGACAAATCCCGTAATTAAAATCAACGTTCGTGACTTTGGCACGATGACAGCAGAGCTTTATCCCGAAAAAGCACCCAAGACCGTCGCAAACTTTTTGAAGCTTGCTGACAGCGGCTTTTTCTCCGGGCTCATTTTCCACAGAGTTATAAAGGGCTTTATGATCCAGGGCGGCGGATATACCGAGGATATGGGAGATACCGACGCAGAGCCCATCAAGGGCGAGTTTAAGGCGAACGGCTTTATGGCAAATGACCTCAAGCACACCAGAGGCGTTCTCTCCATGGCTCGTACCTCCGATCCCAACTCCGCATCCTCGCAGTTCTTCGTTATGCATATGGACGCGCCTCACCTTGACGCGCAGTATGCAGGCTTTGGTAAGCTTACCGACGGCTTTGACGTTCTCGACGCTATCGCAAACGTAAGAACGGGAAGCTACGGCTGGTATATGCAGGACGTTCCCAAGACTCCCGTTGTTATCGAGAGCATTGAGGTCGTAAGCAGATAAACACAAAACCGTCACAAAGCTTCACACAGCTTTTGAGTTAATTTAAAACTGTATTAAAATTATTGTGCTACAATATAGCATATAATTGTTTTTGGAGGAGCATAAATGCTTGAATTAAAGGATATACGCAAGCAATATGGCGTGGGTGACTCCGTCGTTCACGCGCTTGCGGGAGTTAGCCTGAAGTTCAGAGAGAATGAGTTTGTATCCATTCTCGGAGCGTCGGGCTGCGGAAAGACCACCATGCTTAACATCATAGGCGGTCTTGACAGATATACGAGCGGAGACCTTGTAATTAACGGTATATCAACGAAGGATTTTAAGGATAGCGACTGGGATACGTACAGAAACCACTCTATCGGATTCGTTTTTCAGAGCTATAACCTTATCCCTCACCAGACCGTTCTTGCAAACGTCGAGCTTGCCCTGACGCTTTCAGGCGTATCAAAGGCAGAGCGCAGACAGAGAGCGGCAGAGGCGCTCGCCAAGGTAGGACTTGGAGATCAGCTCAATAAAAGACCTAACCAGATGTCGGGCGGACAGATGCAGAGAGTTGCGATCGCTCGTGCGCTCGTAAACAACCCCGATATTTTGCTTGCCGACGAGCCCACGGGTGCGCTTGACACGACCACAAGCGTTCAGATAATGGACCTTCTTAAGGAGGTCGCACGTGAAAAGCTGGTCATTATGGTAACGCATAACCCCGAGCTCGCAGAGGAATATTCGACGAGAATAGTTCGCTTAAGTGACGGTCAGGTGGTAAGCGATACTGCGCCATATAACGGAGAGGACGTAGTAGTAACTCCCATCGAGTCTGTTTCCAAGGAAGCGGAAAATTCAAAGAAGAAAAAAGAAAAGAAAAAGACTAAAAGGACGGACAGAAAAAAGAGCATGTCCTTCGGTACGGCGCTCTCCCTGTCCTTTAACAACCTTCTTACCAAAAAGGCGAGAACCTTTCTTACGTCCTTCGCGGGAAGTATAGGAATTATCGGTATCGCGCTTATTCTTGCTCTTTCCAACGGAGTTGATATATTTATCACTAACGTTCAGGAGGAGACGCTTACGTCGTATCCCATATCCATAACCTCGCAGACCTCAAACTACGAGGCAATGGTTTCGGCTATGGTGGGAACGAACGGAACGGTCGAGGGAGAGAGAGACCCCAACAAGATATACGTTGACGATTCTATCAGTGACATGGTAAAGGCTATGGTCACTATGGACAAGAACAATCTTGCGGCGTTCAAGACGTATTTTGAATCCCGTCAAGACGAATTTGCGGACGATATACTTGCGGTTCAGTATTCGTACAATATGGATTTGCAGATATTTAACGCAAACTCCAAGTACGGAGACGGCTTGATACAGGCGAGCCCGTCCGACGTTCTTTCCAAGTTTTCTTCCGAGAACGCAGGACTTTCAACCATAACCGACAGCATCAGCATATTCTCCGAAATGCTCCCCGGCAAGGACGGAGAGCTCATCCACAAGTCGCTCTACGAGCAGTATGAGCTCGTTGACGGTGATTGGCCCGAGAACGCAAATGAAATGGTCATAATCGTTGACAAGAACAATACTGTTTCCAATATTACCCTTTATATGCTCGGTATGCTCGATCCCGATGAAATGACGGCGATGATGGCGGCTATGATGATCGGAGAGGACTACGACATAAGCACCAAGGGAATTGAATTCACTTATCAGGATTTCTATGATCTTGAGCTTTTCCTTGCATACAACTCCGATTTTTACGAGATGTCAAACGAGACATACGACGTTGACGGAACAAAGCTCAACAGATGGAACGATAAGAGAGATGACGAGAGCTTTGATGCGGGCACGCTGCGCTCCAAGGGCGTTGAGCTTAAGATAGTCGGAGTTATCTGCCCCAGCGACGATACCTCCGCTACCACGCTTACGGGAGCTATCGGATACACCTCTGCGCTGACCTCGCAGGTGCTTGAAAAAATCGACGACAGTGAAATAGTCAAGCAGCAGCTTGCATATCCGAGCCACGACGTATTTACCGGCACGCCCTTTACCATAGACGATGCCGATACTCTTACCGACGAGCAAAAGGTAGAAAAGCTTGACGCATACTTTAACGAGCTTAATAATGCGGAGAAGAAGAACGCTTACCTTGGCATTCGCACCGAGATAACACCCGAGCAGATGGAGGTTTATCTTGAAAAAATCAAGAGCGTTATAAATACTCCCGAAATGCGAAAGCAATTCCTTATAGACCTTTACGGCTTTAACAGCGGCAACGGCTCGCTTGAGGTTGGAACGTCTGCTAATACGTCCGTTGCGGCGATACTCATGGCAACGGGTATGATGAAGGACGGATACGAGCAGTATGCAGCGCAGATGCAGGCAATGGGTAAGACTCCCAGCGAGCTTGAATATTACCAGATGTTAGTTCCAAACTTCGGACAGATGTTTGCGCTTGACGGTATACCCGTTACCAAGGAGGATAATCCCAAGGTATACGACACGTACGCCGGATTGCTTGAAACCATGTACGATACCGAGGAGAAGATGGAGCGCGCGTTTGATAACATGACGGAAATGACGTTCAAGTCCGTTTATTCCATGATCGAAACGCAAAATCTCGAGAGTGAAATACTCAAGCCTACGGCGCCCCACTTTGCGGCGTTCCTTGCGGCAAACGCAAGTCTTGATGATGAAACGAGAACAACCTATCGAATGGCGTTGATCACCAAGCTTTGTACGGACAACGGCGTCACCTCGCAGACCGACTCCTTGGCTATGGCATTCATGCAGTACGTTTATTCAATGGACGACAGCACCCTCTTGCAGAAGTACTATCTTATGCAGCTTGAGGCAGACGAGAGCGTTAAGAACGAAGCAATAGCGGCATTGTTTGACGAGTACCGCGCTAATATGCGTGAAAACAGCTTTGCGGAATACGCGGCGCTTTATGAAAATCACATGCCCAAATCCGAGTCCACCTACGACGAAAATCTCGTTGCTATCGGCGCGTCGGTGAGCGACGATTCGCTTAAGGCAATCAATATATATCCTATTGATTTCGACGCAAAGGCGCGCTTGCAGAGTATAATCGACGATTATAACGCTCAAGAAGGACTTGCGGAGGAGGACCGAATAGAGTATACCGATATGGTTGATTTGCTCCTTTCTTCGGTAAGCACTATCATTGACGCTATTACGGCAGTGCTCGTTGGATTCGTTGCGATCTCGCTTGTCGTTTCCTCTATCATGATAGGAATTATAACCTATATCTCCGTTCTTGAGAGAACGAAGGAGATCGGTATTCTTCGCTCCATCGGTGCCTCGAAGAAGGATATTTCTCGCGTATTCAACGCGGAAACTCTTATCGTGGGATTTACCGCGGGCGCTATAGGAATTGTGGTATCGTGGGTGCTTTGCGCGCTGATAAACGTAATTATAGTTTTGGTTACGGGTATGACTGATATAAGCGCGTCCTTGCCGATAGTTGCTGCAATAGCCCTCGTGCTTATAAGCATGGTGCTTACGTTTATCGCGGGACTCTTCCCGTCGAGAATTGCGGCAAAGAAAGACCCCGTAGAAGCGCTCCGCAGCGAGTGATTTTATTGAAAGGTTAATATTATGGCTAAATTTAAGGCTTGGCTGTACCGCCTGATGTACGGGCGGTACGGCACCGATAAGCTCGGCAACGTTATGCTTATCGCTTATCTTGTTATAGTTGTTACTCATACGCTGACATCACTCGTTTTTAACATCTTTGTTCCCACGTTTAATACCGTGTGGATAGATCTGCCCGTTTACGCAGTGTCCTTGGCGCTCGTCTTCTTTATTTGTTACCGTATGTTTTCTAAAAACATAGCAAAGCGCAGACGAGAGAACGAAAAATTCTGTAATTTCTTTAGCTTGCAGAAAAACAAGTTCAGAGACAGAAAAACTCACGTCTACCGTAAGTGCCCCTCGTGTAAGGCAGTTCTTCGCTTGCCTCGTGCCAAAGGCAAGCACAGCGTTGTATGCCCCCGTTGTAAAAACAGATTTACAACTCACGGTTGAGGATGCGGGGGACGCGCGGGATGCGTTTTTTCCACCTTTTGTGTACAAAAGGTGGAGCCAAAAAACTTTAAAAAATTAAAGTTTTTGTGGGCATAGTAAAAGGCGGAAATTAAGATTTTAAATAAAGTTTTTCGTTTTCTAATGTAGAAAGACGGCGAGCCCTACGTACCGCCGTCTTTCGTTTCTTTAAATTTATTCAAAAGATAGAACAAACCAAGGTATAGTTTTCTTTTGCTACCTTTTCTTTTTTATTATAAAAGGTAGAATGAACCCAACGTACAGTTTTCTTTTGCTTACTTTTCTTTTTTAAAAGAAAAGTAAGGCGCGTCCCCAAAAACAAATTTTCAAAAAGGTATTTACAAATGGGGAAAAATTGTGTATAATATAATATAGTAAAATCTGTGATCGGGAAGAAACCGAAGAGCGAAATCAGAGATTTGCCGTCGATGGCTGTGAGCGGCAATATGAGCGACTCGGCTTGTGCGCCCGTGAGATCCGTTTTCGAACGCTTAAATGTTCAGTAGATTACGGCGTTTTCCGCGTTAAGGACAAAGAGATGGGGTGCTTACCCCGAAGCAGAGTGGAACCGCGATATATCGCCTCTGTGTCCTTTGGACACGGAGGCTTTTTGTATGGAGGTATTTATTATGGATAAATTGAACACGAGAAAAATTAAGAGAGAGGCGTTTCGCGCGTACGACAAATTTGACGAGGGCTTAACTGCGGTTGCTCGCGGGCTTCATCACGCGAAGGACGGGCTTAAGGCTGATATTGCCGCCGTAAGAGAGCGCGACCCTGCCGCGAGAAGCGACGCGGAGGTGCTTTTGCTGTATCCCGGCGTGCATGCGCTTATCGCGTACAGAATAGCGCACACCCTGCACACCCACGAGCATTATTTTGCTGCAAGAGCGATAAGCCAGGCGGCGAGATGCGTAACGGGAATTGAGATACACCCCGGCGCTACCATAGGAAAGGGACTTGTTATCGATCACGGAATGGGTGTCGTTATAGGAGAGACTGCGGAGATTGGTGACAACTGCACCATATATCAGGGTGTTACTCTCGGCGGTACGGGTAAGGACGTTGGAAAGCGCCACCCGACACTCGGAAACAACGTGATGGTTGGCTCGGGCGCAAAGATACTCGGCCCGTTTACGATAGGGGATAACACGAAGATCGCTTCGAACGCGGTCGTTCTTGAGGAGATCCCCGATTCCTGCACGGCGGTGGGAATTCCCGCAAAGGTAGTTCGCAAGGAGGGAATGAAGGTAAACGACCTTGACCAGATCCATATTCCTGACCCTGTGGCGCAGGAGATAAAGAGACTTGAAACGAGACTTGGCGAGCTTGAGAGCGAGCTTGCAGCTATAAAAAAGGCAAAGAAAACGGCTAAAGGTGAGTCGTCGACGGAGGAAAACTAAAATGCTTTTATATAATTCAGCAACGAGAAGAAGGGACGAGTTCGTTCCCAACGAGGAGGGAAAGGTCAGCATGTATACCTGCGGACCTACGGTGTACCACTATGCGCACATCGGAAATCTCCGCAGCTATATAATGGAGGACGTGCTTGAGAAGTATCTCCGCTACGTGGGCTACGACGTAACGCGCGTTATGAACATAACCGACGTCGGACACCTCACGAGTGACGCCGACACGGGCGAGGATAAGATGCTCAAGGGCGCGAAGCGAGAGAAGAAGACCGTTCTGCAAATCGCGGAATATTACACGAACGCGTTTTTTGAGGACTGCAAGAAGCTTAACATAAAGACTCCCGACGTGGTAGCTCCCGCGACCTCGTGCATAGACGAATTTATTAAGGTTATCGAGTCCTTGATTGAAAAGGGCTTTGCATACGAGGCGGGCGGCAACATTTATTTTGACACATCAAAGCTTCACCAGTACTACATCTTCAACGATTTTCGCGAGGAGGACCTTGAGGTCGGTGTTCGCGAGGGCGTTGAGGAGGACGGAAACAAGAAGAACAAGGCTGACTTCGTTCTTTGGTTTACAAAGTCCAAGTTCGACGACCAGGAGCTTAAGTGGGATAGCCCTTGGGGAGTTGGATACCCCGGCTGGCACATCGAATGCTCGTGCATCAGCATGAAGTTCCTCGGTGAGAAGCTTGATATTCACTGCGGAGGAATTGACAACGCATTCCCCCACCACACCAACGAGATCGCGCAGAGTGAGGCTTTCCTCGGACACAAGTGGTGTAACTATTGGTTCCACGTGCATCACCTGAATACGAATTCGGGCAAGATGAGCAAGTCGAGCGGCGAGTTCTTGACCGTATCTCTTCTTGAGAGCAAGGGCTACAATCCCTTGGTATACAGACTTTTCTGCTTGCAGTCGCACTACCGCAAGTCGCTCGTGTTCTCCTATGAGAACCTTGACAATGCGGTTATCGCGTACAACAAGATAGTAGCAAAAGTGCTCTCGCTTCTCAAAGAGGAGGCAGGAGATGTCGTTGCAGAGGACTTCGAGGCAGGAAAGGCAAGATTCTGCGCGGCGCTTGACAACGACCTTAATACGTCCTTGGGCGTAACCGCCGTATACGACGTCCTCAAGATGAAGACGACTCCTGCGACCAAGCTTGCGCTTATCGAGGATTTTGACAGAGTTCTTGGACTTGATATAGTACCGGCGGCAAAGGCGCAGATAGAGAAGGAGCGCGAGGCGGCGGAGGCTGCGGCAAGCGATCCCTTTATCCAAGAGATCAAGGCGCTTATCGCTGAACGCACGGCGGCAAAGAAGGCAAGAGATTTTGCCCGCGCTGACGCAATAAGAGCGGAGCTTACCGAAAGGGGAGTTACTATCATCGACACCCCCGAGGGAACTAAATATAAGATTGACTAATATATTAACGGCTGTATTCGGTGATCGAATACAGCCGTTTGTATTGTATGATGTCTTCGGTTATAACAGCAGAGAAAAGCAAGTTATAACATCAACCCGAGGGTGGATTTATTTTTCTATGCTAAAAGCAAACGGCGTCGTGGCGAGCGTATCAATTCCGCAGAGGACGATAGCGGCATCGTACTCACAAGAAATTGCTTTAGTGTCATACCGAGGATCGCATACCGTTATGTCAAAATGCCGCGCAAGCATGGGAATGACGGCGTTTGCAAAGCTGTCCTTAATTAAGAGTAATTGAG
>JAZQTY010000263.1:0-7717 GCA_045631025.1 Eubacteriales bacterium | reverse complement strand
CCGGGGGTAATTACCCTTATGACCTCACGCTTTACGAGTCCCTTGGCAAGCGCGGGATCCTCCGTCTGCTCGCAGATGGCTACCTTGTAGCCCTTCTCGATAAGCTTGCCGATATATCCCTCGGAGCTATGGAAAGGAACTCCGCACATGGGCGCTCTTTCAGCCTCACCGCAATCTCTGCCCGTGAGCGTCAGCTCAAGCTCACGCGACGCAAGGACCGCGTCGTCAAAAAACATCTCGTAAAAGTCTCCCAGTCGGTAAAAAAGCAGATAATCCTTATATTGATTTTTTATTTCAAAGTATTGCTCCATCATGGGAGTCATAGCGTTTTTCCTCCAAATTGCTTATTTTAGCGTTTTGTGTCAATGAGAGCAGCCACCGCCGCAAGTAGAGCAGCTTCCCGTACAGGACGTGGGCATCTCACCCGTTATATTAAAGGTTATCGTATTATTTACGGCATTCATAAGCTCGTTCACCTCGGCTTGAGTCTCGTTAAGCTGCATAAACACGGGATTCTCCATAATAGCCTTATAAAGCTCATCAATACGCTTCTGTATGATATCGATAAACATGGTGTCGCGTTCGGGCTTTACAAGCTCGCCCTGAAGCGCCTTTTGCTGCACCTCGTATTCCACCATAAGCTTCTGGAGATCAAAATCCTCCGTGTAAGCCTTTTTTGCCGCCTCAAGCTTTACGAGGCGCTCGTCCTCCTTAAGTGCCTTACCAAGCGCTGCCGCAAGCTCAAATATCTTTCCGTTTTCCATTGTAATTTCCTTCTTTCGTATTTTTCTTATTTTTCGATTTTTCCGTAAAGAGCGAAGGTCTCTGCCCTCTCAATCCTTACGTTCAAGAATTTTCCTTCAAGCGTGTCGTCCCCGTCAAAGAATACTATCTTGCCGCCGTCTGTCCTTCCCGTGATCGCGGCTTCCTTATTCTTGCTTCGCCCGTCGCAAAGGACTCGAACGGTCTCTCCCACAAGAGGCTTATTCGCGGCGAGCGCGATCTCGTTTTGTACCGACAAAAGTCTGTCAAAGCGTTCTCCTTGAACGTCTTTTGAAATCTGCTTCATTTCCGCCGCAGGAGTTCCCTTTCTCGGCGAATAAATAAACGAGTAGATCATGTCAAAGCGAGCGCGGCGGAGTGCATTCAGTGTGTCCTCAAAGTCATCCTCGCTCTCCTCGGGAAAGCCCACGATAATGTCCGACGTTATCGTCGCATCGGGCATTTTTTCTCTTATATAATCGACGATGCCGATATATTTCTCGAAGGTGTAGCGGCGGTTCATAGCCTTTAGCACCGCGTCACTTCCCGACTGCATGGGCAGATGGAAATGATGCGCTACGTGCTTTCCGCTCGCCATAACGTCAACGAGCTTTTTCGTTGCGTCCTTCGGATGGCTCGTCATAAAGTGCAAAAGGTAGTCGCCCTCTATTTTATCAAGCTCCGCGAGAAGATCCGCAAAGTCGTAGTCTGCGCCAAGATCCTTTCCGTAGGAATTGACGTTCTGTCCGAGAAGTGTAATATCACGGTAGCCCTCCGCTACGAGAGACTTGACCTCGCTTATTATCTTTTCCTTACGACGACTGCGCTCGCGACCTCTTACGTAAGGCACGATGCAATAGGTGCAGAAATTATTACAGCCGTACATAACGGACACCCACGCGCGATAATTGCTCTCGCGAATTACGGGAACGTCCTCGGCAACCGTATGCTCGGGCTCGTCCGAGCGCAAAACTCTCTTTCCGACCTTAAGCTTTGAGGCTAAAAATTCGGGAAATCGGTGAAGCTGTGACGTGCCAAAAAGAATGTCCACGTACGGATAGCTCTTTTTCAGCGCTTCAACTCTGTGCGGCTGCGCCGTCATGCATCCGCAAACGGCAATTATCGCCTCGGGGCGTGCCGCCTTGACGTGCTTATACTGCCCTACGAGCGAGAGCGCTCTTTTTTCCGCGTGCTCGCGGATGGCGCAGGTATTTACTATCAAAAGATGCGCATCCTTCGGCTCGTCCGTAATTCCGTAACCCATTGTCGCCGCCATACCGCGAAGCTTCTCGCTGTCCGATTCGTTTTGCTGACAGCCAAGCGTAAGCACGAACGCAAGCGGCTTTTTGCCGCTCTCTCTTTCGAGCCCTTGCGTGTACGCCGAAACGTACGCCATATATCCATTTTGAGCCTCATTTTCTATGAGGGATAGCTCTGTTGGTTTGTTTGCCATATAATCTTCCGAAGCCTTGTATTTGCCAAAAAAGGCAGAACGACTCCAATATATTATTATATTATATTTTGATGCTTTTGTCAAGTTCTATGACGATATTTAAGACAAAAAAAGAGCCGCTCGTGTTGAGCGACTCTTTTTTATTTTAGTCAGCGTATACGCTAACCTGCTTCTTGTCCTTCGACTTCTGCTCGAACTTAACCTTTCCGTTAATGAGCGCGAAGAGAGTGTCGTCCTTACCGATTCCAACGTTGTTACCGGGATGGATCGCAGTACCTCTCTGTCTTACGATGATGTTTCCAGCGAGAACGGGCTGACCGTCAGCCTTCTTAACGCCAAGACGCTTGGATTCGCTGTCACGGCCGTTCTTCGTAGAACCAACACCCTTTTTATGAGCAAAGAACTGTAAACTGATTCTTACCATTTTTCATTCCTCCGTAATTGATGTAGTAATTTGTACAAATGCTTGTTCATCTCTGAAGTCAGACGTAGTCAACGTCCTTGACGTCCACAGACAAATGATCGTAATACTCCTCTACGAGCTCGTTAAGCTGGTAGTAGTACGACATGAAGAGTCCCGATACAGCGTATCTCTTACGCTCGTCCTCCTCAAATTCAGCCAATGCCGCTTTAGAGCGAACTCTAATGTTGGTAGCTCCCTCGTCTATATCGTACTCGATATCCGACGCATACGCCACCTCAACGGTATTGATGATGAGCATCGTCATTGCCGAGATCGCCGCGCAGAGAACATCCTCCCCTGCATCCGCATATCCCGAATGTCCGTTTTCCTCAAATCCGTAGAAGCTTCCTCCGCTTCTGAAAAAAACGATTTTCGTCATCTTCGGTTAAATTAGCCGTTGATGGACACGATCTGAACCTTGGTATAAGGCTGTCTGTGACCGATCTTCTTCTTCTCGTTCTTTTTAGCCTTGTACTTGATTACGTGGATCTTCTTGCCTTTTCCGTTGGAAATAACGTTTGCCGTAACAGTAGCACCTTCTACCGTAGGAGCGCCGATCTTGAAATCGTCTCCCATGGAAATTGCCTTGACACTGTCAAAAGTAACCGTGTCACCCTCGTTAACGTCGAGCTTCTCAACAAAAATAATGTCGCCCTCGTTAACCTTGTACTGCTTTCCGCCTGTCTCAATAACTGCGTACACGAAAAGCACCTCTCTTTCTTTATAGACTCGCTAATGTGGGCGGTGCTCCCGTTTTCACGCTTGCACACTTAAAAAGCCCCCAAATTATGCGGCATCGTATATTGTATCATATAATACTACCTTTGTCAACAGTTTTTTGAAACTTTTTTCGTTTTTTCAAGTATTTTCTTTATTAGCATAAATCTTAATAAATTTGTGTTGGAATTGTCATAAATTTAGTGTATAATTATGATGTTGTATTATGATTATTATGATTAGATGAAAGGTAGCTGTAATGACCTTACTCAAAACTGACGTTAGCGAAAGCATATCGCTTTCCTCAATATATACGGATAAATTCAAGTCGGGTATGCTCACCTTCTCGCTCTATCTCCCGCTTACCCCTAAAAATTATCTTTACAATCTCGTGCTTGCGGGCGTATGCCGCAGAGGAAGCGATAAATTCCCGTCGATGGCGGCAATAAACCGTCAGCTCGACAGTCTTTACGCCGCAAGCGTCGATATACAGACCACTATCCAAGGCGAGACTCTCGTCTTTACGGTTTCTGCTGAAATGCTTGAAGAGCGCTTTATCCTCGACGGCACAGACGTGTCGGGCGGTGTCATAGACGTTATTGCAGATATCCTGCTTCATCCCGTTCGTCACTCGGACGTCTTTCCTTATGACATAGTTATGAGTGAACGCGGCTTCGTAAAGGATTCGCTCGAGGCGGAGATAAACAACACCCGCGTTTACGCCGCTACGCGTCTTAAGGAAATAATGTGCCGCAACACCGAAAGCTTCCCTACTCTCAAATATCTTCTCGAGGAAATTGATTCAGTAACCTCTGACGCGCTTACGGCGCACTACTCGCGTCTTATTTCAAGCGCGCCCATGTGTGTCTTTTATATAGGAGCAGAGGATGCTCACTCCATAGCAAAAAAGCTTGTTTGTGCGTTCCGCGACTTCAGTGGCACTCGCTCGCTATCATTTCCTGCGCCGGCGCCCTCTAAAAAAACGGAATTTTCATTCGTAAGCGAGGACATGCCCGTAAATCAAGGCAAGCTTGCCATGGGCTTTAGGACGGGCGTTTGCCTTGGCAACGGAGACTATCCCGCCGCAATTATGCTCAACGAGATATTCGGCGCATCTCCTGCCTCAAAGCTTTTTATGAACGTGCGCGAGAAAATGAGCCTTTGCTACTACTGCTCGTCGTCTTACAGTCTCCTTTCGGGCGGACTTTACGTCTCGTCGGGAATCGAGTCAAAGAATCGCGAGCTCGTTACCGAGGCAGTGCTCTCACAGCTTGACGAAATAAGAAAAGGCAACGTAAGCGACGCGGAGCTTTGCGCCGCAAGAAAGTCTCTCGAATACAGCTACGTTCAAATATACGATTCTCCCTTTTCTCTTGCCGCATTCTATTCCGGACGCGAGATAGCGGGAGTCAAAGAAACGGTTGAAGAGTGCAAGGAACGCATACTTTCGGTAACTTGCGATCGCATCTGCGAAATGGCGAACGCCACCGTACACGACACTTCCTTCTTCATTAACGGAACGCTTGTCGGCGGCAGAGAGGAGGACGATTATGAGGACTGACGGTTTTGTTAAAGCCACCTACATAAGCTCCCTGCTTGATGAAAAATACGACAAGTATACGCACTCCTCGGGGCTTGAGGTCTACGTTTTTCCAAAGAACTTCTCTACGACATACGCTCTGTTTGGAGTCAAATACGGTTCAATCAACAATTCGTTTCTAAAGGACGGCAAGAAGATAACCGTGCCCGACGGAATTGCGCATTTCCTTGAACACAAGCTGTTTTTCAACGAGGACGGCAGCGACTCCTTCGAGCGCTTTTCGGAGCTTGGCTGCGATCCGAATGCCTACACGTCCTTTAATAAGACAGCGTATCTCTTTAGCTGTACAGATAACCTTCTTCCCTCTCTTTCAGAGCTTATTACGTTCGTAACACATCCGTATTTCACCCCCGAATCCGTAGCATCGGAGCTTGGAATTATCGGGGAGGAAATAAGAATGTACGACGACAACCCGGGTGACAGATGCTTTTACGGTATGCTTGAGGGTATGTACGAAAATCACAGTATTCGCAGAAATATCTGCGGCTCGCAGGCGTCGATCGCAAGCATAAGCGCGGACACGCTTTACGACTGCTACAACGCCTTTTATAAGCCCGCTAATATGGCGCTTATCATTTGCGGTGACGTAGACGCGGAGGATATTCTCGACACCGTTAACAAAAATCTCCCGACAAACTTCGTCGGAGATGCTGTAAGCAAAATAAACGAAAACCTTGCCGAGTCACAAGAGGCATATAAGAGCCTCGTAGAGCAGTCAATGCAGGTTTCAAAGCCGCTTTTCAATATCGGCTTTAAGGACGTTGACATTCCAAAAAGCCCGCTCGAAAGACAGAAAAAGGATGCGGTAATGGCAATTCTTAATGAACTGCTCTTTTCCCGTGCAGGCGAGCTTTACAGTGATTTAGTCGAAGGCAAGCTCATTTCTCCGTCGTGGTCTTACGGCTACACGATATCCGAAACGTTCGCTTACAACTCTATCGCAGGCGAAGCAAGCGATCCGAAGCTCGTGCTTGAAAGAATATTCGATCACGTTGAAAACGTACGATCCGAGGGCTTTTGCGACGAGGACTTTTACCGAGCAAAACGCGTTATGTACGCAGAAGCCGTCAGGCTTTTCGACTCGGTTGAAAGCATAGCAAATACTCTGTTTTCATTCGTATGCGAGGACGCATCAATATTTGAATATGCTGACGCGCTTGAATCTGTCACGCTCGACGACGTAAAGGAAGCATTCAAAAATTCATTCGATAGATCAACGGTTACTCTTTCCGTGATAAATCCATTATAAAAATATGTGAGGTTCAATATGGTTACAATGTCATTTCCCGGTCTTGGAATCGGAGAATTTACGGTAAATCCCGTAGCATTCACTCTTTTTGACAAATTAGAGGTAAGATGGTACGGAATTATCATTACTCTCGGTATTATTACCGCCTTCGCTTATTGCTCTTTCAGAGCAAAGCAGGAAAAAATTGTTTTCGACGATCTGCTTGATATGGCTATATTTACCGTAATTTTCGGTATTTTAGGTGCGCGTCTTTATTACGTTCTTACGTCGCTCGACGAATTCGACAGCTTTTACGATGCGATAGCAATTTGGAAGGGCGGACTTGCTATTTACGGAGGCATTATTGCAGGCGCTTTGACGATTTTCATTATATGTAAGATCAAAAAAATAAGCTTTTTAAAGGTTGCCGACGCGGTCGCCCCCGGCGTTATGATAGCGCAGGCAATCGGAAGATGGGGAAATTTCTTTAACGGCGAGGCTCACGGCTACGTCGTTCCCGAGGACAGTATTCTCTATTTTATGAGAATGGGACTTTCCACCCACAACATAAAGGAATATGCGGGAAGAATGGCAGAGGTACACCCCACCTTCTTCTACGAATCTCTTTGGAACGTTATCGGATTTGTACTCATAAATCTCATCTATAAAAAGAAAAAATTTGACGGACAGATAGTTCTTATGTATCTCGCTTGGTACGGATTTGGCAGAATGTTTATCGAAGGACTCCGCACTGACAGTCTTTATATTGGAGTTTTCCGTATATCGCAGGTTATTGGCTTTGCTTGCTTTGTATTGGCAACAACAGCAATCATTATCCTCCTCGTCAGGGCTCGCCGCGCAAGAATCACCGCAGGTGCTTACGAGGCGGCTTACCCCAAATTTGTTACAACAGCATCAACTGCTAACAGCGAGTCCGAGGAAAACAACTCCGCGGGAGACGATCTTGTTAATGAGGACACCGCTTCCGTTAACGTAGAAATATCCGACGACACACAAAATACAGGCATCGAAGAACCCGAGCACACCGACGTTTCGGCAAAATTAGAAAAGCTATTCAATATAAATACAAATGAAAATAAGGAGTCAGACAATGGCGAAGATAATTGACGGAAAAGCTATATCAGCACAGATAAGAAGCGAAATAAAGGCGGAAACGGAGCAGTTTGCAAAGACGCACGGCTTTCGCCCCGGTCTTGCAGTAATAATCGTAGGCGACGATGCCGCATCGCAGGTATACGTCAGAAACAAGCGCAGAGCGTGTGAAGAGGTAGGATTTTATTCCGAGGCTTACGAGCTTCCCGCAGCTACCACTCAAGAAGAGCTGAACGCTCTCGTTGACAAGCTCAATGCAGACGAAAAAATCCACGGTATTCTCTGCCAGCTTCCTCTTCCCAAGCATCTTGACGAAAATCAAGTAATACTCCGAATAGATCCTAAAAAGGACGTTGACGCGTTCCATCCCTACAACGTAGG
>JAZQTY010000262.1:0-14064 GCA_045631025.1 Eubacteriales bacterium | reverse complement strand
CGATAAACTCATGGCTGACGATAACTATAACGATTGGGATGCCCTTATGACTGCAATGCTCAATTACGGCGCGGCAGCTCAGAAGCTTCTCAATTACAATGCTGACGAGGCTGACGTTTCGGGTATCGATTATGTTTTCTCGGAATACACGCCTATTGAGTTTACAGGTGAGAAGAATATCCTTGCGGGACTTTATATGAACCTCTCGCTTGAGTCCGATACGGTTATGAAGCTCTACTTCATGCCCGCTGATGGTGTAGAACCCAACGTTGAGATAGACGGTGAGGCGGTAGAGCTCGATGATAACGGTGACGGCTACTATGTCGCTTCTATTAAGGGTATCGCGGCTGATGAGCTTTCTGAGGACGTATTTGTAACGGTGAACGGAACGCTTTCGTTCTATGTCAACGCTCTTGACTGGGCAAATATCGCAAGCACGGATGCCGATGCTAACGTTGCTACACTTGCTAAGGCACTTGCAGCTTACGCTGATGCGGCAGCAGAAATAAAAAACTGATTGAGCCCGTATCTTTTGACGGTGAAATCGCAACGGCGGCAAATATTGCCGCCTTGCGTTTTACTACCGATACTCGTATTAAAGAAATCGAAAATACGGGCAATTTGACAATACCGTCGGGGGCAGACGTTTATTACGTTGCAAATGACGGCAGCGATACAAACAACGGAAGATCTGCTCAAGCACCTTTTAAGACCATTGAAAAGGTCAACAGTGTTTTAAGCAGATACGGAAGGTGGAACCAAACCGCTGTGTACGTTTGCTTCAAGCGTGGAGACGTTTGGAGAGGCGAGCAGCTCGTTGCTTGTGATAATCTTACGGTTACCGCATACAGCACAGGCGCAAAGCCGATTATAATGGGCTCATATGAAAACGGCGGCGGTGAGGATAACTCATCTAAATGGACAAACGTCGGCGGAAATGTTTGGAGATATGAAGACTCACAGAATTGGTCTGACGTTGGAAATATCGTATTTAATGACGGTGAGGGCTACGCCAAGAAAATAATTCAGCTATATGTGAAGAATAGCGGAAGTTCAAGCTATCGTATTACTGATTATACAAATGGCAACGGACAGCAATATGTCTTCAATTCTTATACGGATCTTAAAAACGATCTTGATTTTTATCACGATAAGAATTTTAACGGTGGAAGCGGAGCAACGGGATATTTATATATTTATAGCACTGTAAATCCCGCATTGCGTTTTGAATCCATAGAATTCGCTCCCAACGTAAAGCTGTTATATATTCGTGGAACAGAGGGTAACGATAAGATAGTCGTTGACAATATTTGCTTCAAATACACCGGAGGTAATGCGATTTCGGCTGAAGGAGTTGATACCGACTCTGTTACGGATTTTACCGTTCAAAACTGTGAATTTGCATGGATAGGAGGCTCTATTCAGACGAGGATCAAGGCAAGCGTTATCGGAACCGAAGCCGTAGTATATGACGTGCGCTATGGAAATGCTATTGAGATATATGGTGCTTGTGACGGATTTACTGTTAAGAATAATTATATATATCAGGTATTTGACGCGGGTATCACTGTGCAGAAAACTATGAGTTCAGGTGACGGAGATTACAGTCAAAAGAATGTTTTGTGGACGCAGAACGTAATTGAAAATTGTAATTATTCTGTAGAGTATTTCTTAACGAAAATTCCCAATGGTAATGATAGTATAATGTCAAATTTCCAAATCACCGATAATTTAATGTGGAATTCCGGAAAGGGATTGTGCGAAACCAGAGGCGTTTGGGATAGAGGATTTTCGGCGCATATCAAATGTCAGTTCTCGTCTCCTTGTAACAAAGCTGAGAATTTTGTTGTTTCAGGTAATACAATGGCAGGTATAAGAGACTCATTTATGCAGATAAGAAACAGCTACGGTACTGACAGTATGCCTTTATTTGAAAATAATTCCTTGTACGGATATTATGATTTTGAAGGTGAAGCAAGATCGGGATTCCGTATAGGCGAGGTTCGTGTTACGTCAGATGGTGGACAGATCTGGACATCTTATGATACCGATATCGACGCATATCTTGCCGAGAATATGGGTTCTAAGTACGGCGAAGACAATAAATACTATTTTATTTTTTAACTGTATAAAAACGGGGCTGAGTCATTAAATTAGCCTAATAAGTCATGACCACCAGCCGTGTGCTGGTGGTTTTCAGAACACAAGAAAAAGGCGGATGCTCAATACCTTTTGGTAAAAAGCATCCGCTTGCTTTGTTGTATAATTTTATATGGATTTTTGATATTTTTTCTGCATTTCTTTCGGTGTCATACCAAAAGCATCATGGAACAGCTTGTTAAAATAGGTGACCTCGTAAAAGCCTACGTCATTTGCTATTTGAATTATTTTTTTGTTTGTGGTTTGTAAAAGGTGAACTGCATGGGATAATCTTGTTTGCGCGATATACTGCGGAAGTGTCATTCCTACCTCGGCTTTAAAGAGCTTTCTAAAGTATGATACAGACATTCCACACGCGGTTGCAATTTTTTCTGCGGACATGATTTGAGGACTGGCATAATTTTCACGTATATATAGAAGCGCCGGCTTTAATTTTTTAGATATGGAGAGCCTTATTTCGCCTTTGTCAATATCTCCTATTCTCGCAGATTCAATAAGGATTTGACCGACGAGAAGGGAAGTGGATAATTTAGAAAACTCCTCGTCAAGAGATATTTCAGTTAAAGCGTTTATGAGCCGTGCAAGTTCCGGATGCTCATGTGGAGAAAACACGCCATTAAAACCGAAATTTGATATTTCAAGTAATGTATCAGATATAGATCCGGATTCGCCGCTTAGCAAGGTGGGAACATCAACGAATATCCAAATCCAATTACACGGTGCGCCGGCATCAGCAATTGACATATGTGGAATATTAGCGTTAGCGCATTGGATATCACCTTCTTGAAATTTATATATTCTGTTTTCAATATGTGTTTCACCTGTGCCTGATAGACAGATACCGAATTCAAGACAATGGTGAAAGTGAAGCGCGGCTATTGGCTGAGATGTCAGCATATCATTTTTTCCTACGGATATACCGTTGTTAAGAGAAAAATATCCTATTTGGAAATATGCAGGTAAAATTTCATTTCTTATTGTGTATTTCATATGTTTTAACTCCTACGGTGAGTAAGTTGTAATTATTATACACCTTTATGATTCGTTTTTCAATAATTTTAGGGTAAAATTAAAAAAATCTTAATAAAACCTCTGAAATATATCAAAAAGAGGAGCTTATTTTAAAATAAGAGCGAAAATTATAAGGTTAGTTGTTGTTTTGTATTAGTAATGCATTTTTGATTGTGATATAATATTATAGGTATAATAGTATTAGTGATAAGTGTAGAAAGGACATAATATGATAATCAAAAATCCCCCTATGGGTTGGAATACATGGAATACCTTTGGTGATAAGATAGACGAAAAACTCGTTCGTGAAACTGCTGATTTCATCGTTGAGTCGGGACTTTGTGATGCAGGTTACGAATACGTAGTTATAGACGACTGCTGGTCGGAGCTTGAGAGAGACGAAAACGGCAGACTTGTTGCGGACAAAAATAAATTTCCAAGCGGAATGAAGGCTCTTGCAGATTACATACATTCCAAAGGACTTAAATTTGGTATGTACTCCTGCTGCGGCGCATTGACCTGCGCGGGCTACCCCGGAAGCTACGACCACGAATACATAGACGCGAAAACCTTTGTCGAATGGGGAGTGGATTACTTAAAGTACGATTTCTGCTACCACACGGGAACGCTTGAGGGTAAGTTTTTCTATCGCAGAATGGGCGCGGCTCTTGCCAACTGCGGCAGGGATATAGTATTCAGCGCTTGCTCCTGGGGAATGGAAGAAACACAGGAGTGGGTAAAGACTACGGGCGCGCATCTGTGGCGCTCAACCCACGATATACAGAACAGCTGGGCGTCGATAAAGAGTATCACTCAGCAGCAGGCAAGACTCATACCCTATAACGGACACGGCTGCTTTAACGATATGGATATGCTTGTGGTCGGAATGGACGGCAAGAGCTTTATAGACGGATTCTGGCAGACCAACGGCTGTACCGAGCTTGACCATAAGACGCACTTTTCAATATGGTGTATGTACGGCTCACCTTTGATGATTGGTTGTGATATCCGCAAAATGAGCGATGGAGCAAAGGCTATACTGACAAATAAAGAAGCTATTGCCATAAATCAGGACGGAGCCTATAATCAGGTTTATAAACTCACGCTTGACAGAGGCCCCGAGGACGCTCTCGTTTGCGCAAGACTTCTTGAGAACGGCGACTTTGCCGTAGGCGTATTCAACCTTATGGACGGAGAATATCGCTTCGTATTCGGCTTTGACGAGATGGGGATCACCACTCATTGCGGTAAGGAAATAGAGCTGACCGAGGTATGGACGGGCGAGAAAGAAAAGCTCGTAAACGGTACGGTAAACACCGTAGTCGAGGGACACGGTTGTAAGCTGTATCGTCTTAAACTTATCGAGAAATGAACTGCTACTTGTGCAATAAGGTGATAGACACTATTGACGTGGGAGCGCACAGAAAGCTAACAGACAAGTGCGCCTCGCGTTATATGTGCCGTGACTGCCTTGCTCGTGAGCTTGGCTGGTCGAGAGAATACCTTGACAGAGTAATACGTATGTATCGGCAGAGGGGCTGTATGCTTTTTCCGCCGATAGAGGAGGAGACGCTATGAAGCAAATACCCGAATGCTTTGCAACGACGCCTATCGTTTATGCGGTAGGGAAGAATTATCAAATTTTAGTTCCCGTAACTTGCGAAACCTTGATGTGGGTCGAGGTTGGAGAGAAGAACTTTTATGATGACGTAAACGGAATACTTCGTTCTAACTGCACGACTCACAGAATGACGGTGCCTATGGAAAAACTTGACGCCGCAGGAGCATACAAGATCCGCTACCGCGTTGTGAATGAGAGGAAACCATATTATTCCGACGTAAGCGACGTGTTTGAATATTCATCAAAATTCTATTCCGTAAGGGAAGACGGCGCAAGGTTTTATCATATTGCCGACGCGCATAATCAGGTTGAAAAGCCCGTGGCTGCCGCCAAGGCTTTTGGAGAGATAGATTTTCTTATACTCAATGGCGACCTTCCCGATCATAGCGGAGATATAAAAAATTTCACCACCATACACAGAATAGCTGCAGAAATAACGAACGGAGAAAAGCCCGTAGTGTTCTCTCGCGGAAACCACGATATGAGAGGAATATACGCCGAAAATATCGCGGAGCATACGCCGACCGACAAGGGAAACTCGTATTACACCTTCCGTCTTGGAAGTATATGGGGAATGGTGCTTGACTGCGGAGAGGATAAGCCTGATGACCACGTTGAGTATGCTCACACGATTTGTTGTGCCGATTTCAGAGAACGTCAGACCAAGTTTATCAAGAACGTTATTGTGAAAGCAAATAAAGAATACGAGGAAGACGGTGTTGAACATAGAATAATTGTTATGCATGACCCGTTTACTGAATATTTGCCGAGGCGAGCTTCTGAACGAGACATGGCAACTTATGAGGAGTGGGCGAAGCTTTTAAGGGAATATGTAAAGCCGAATTTAATGATATGCGGTCACGTCCATCAAGGATACATTACTAACGTAGGTGACAAGTTAGACCGTCTTGGTCAGGCGTGTCCTGTGGTAGTAGGAAGTGCACCGGGCAGAACGTCTAATCCTCAGACACTTGGATTAAGAGAAGAAAATATTTATATTTCAACAGGTTTTGAAGTTATTCCAAACGGTTGCATTGTGACTTTTTGTGGCAATAATAAAATAAAATATAGGCAAGATACAATTGTTTATTTAGAAGAAAGGAAATAACAATGAAAAAATATGATGTAGCAGCGATTATTTGGCCTGCGTACACGGGAGATGAGCCGCGAACACGCATTTTCTGGCCCGAGGGTTACGGAGAATGGCAGACAGTTAAGGCGGTTAAGCCTAAATTTGAAGGACACGTTTGGCCTCGCAGACCTCTTTGGGGATATGTAAACGAGGCAGATCCGTTTGTTATGGAGATGCAGATAGAGGCGGCGACCTCACACGGAGTTAACGTATTTATTTACGATTGGTATTGGTATGATAACCGTCCGTTCCTTGAGCAGTGTCTCAATAACGGATTTTTGAAGGCGCGCAACAGAGACAAAATGAAGTTCTATCTTATGTGGGCAAACCACACCGCAACATCAATGTGGGATACGAGAACGGCAAACAGATGGGATCCTATCTGGGACGGTGCTGTTGACAGAAAGACCTTTGAGTTTATTGCCAACAGAACGATAGAGAAGTATTTTACCGAGCCTACCTATTACAAGATAGACGGCAAGCCCGTGTATATGCTCTTCGATATTGAAAACCTCGTCCGCGGACTTGGTGGTGTTCAGGAAACACTCGACGCTCTTGCTTGGTTCAGAGAGCAGACCGTAAAGGCAGGCTTCCCCGGACTTGAGCTGCACTACACGGTGCGAGGCAAGGGATATATGGATAAGATAATCGACGAGGAGAGCGGAATGACCATACAGACATTTGTCAATATGTGTAATTTTGACGGTGTTACTCACTATGGCTACACCGACTTCGTTGACACCAAGAAGTCCTATCTCGACGTGGTCCGTGAGGTTGAGAAGGGCTACGCAGAGGTAAAGGAAACGGTTAACGCGCCTTACTATCCCAACGTATCTATGGGCTGGGATCCCAACCCCAGATACCCCCATTTCATAGATGAGATCTGTTATGATACCACCCCGGAAAATATTCAAAAGGGCTTTGAGCTTGCGAAGAAGTACATAGACGAGTCCACGGATCTTCGCGCTCCGCTTATCGTAGTCAATAGCTGGAACGAATGGACAGAGGGAACGTATCTTCAGCCCGACGATATAAACGGATACGGTTATTTGGAAGCAATTAAAAAAGTATTTATCGATTAAAAGGAGAACTAAAATGAAAAAATTAAAATTATTGTCTTTTTGATGGCACTTATTCTCGTGATTTCTGTACTTGCTTCATGCACAAATTCTGTTGACACATCGGATTCCGATGCGGAACAAACCGAAACTTCAACTGAAAAATCCACTGAAGAATCAACTGAACCTGGTAAGGTTTTAGACGGAAAGCATATAAACGATATTGCAATAGACGAATATACCATAGTTTACGGTAAAGAAGACGTGGATTATAGTCAGCGCGCTGCGCGGACCTATTGATACAAATGATTATATTTAACCATTCATTAAACTAAAAAAGGCGAAAATATGATATATCCAAAAACTAACGAATACAGAAGTGTTTTCAATTTAAACGGAATATGGCGGTTTCAGATACTAAAAGAAAGCTATGATCCCTGCAGTCCCTTGAAGGATTACAGTCTTATGGCTGTTCCCGCAAGTATGAACGATCTTGTCACGGATATGGATGTTCAGAAGCACGTGGGGGAGGTCGTGTACGAAACGGAGTTTTCCATTCCCGTTAATGACGGTATGGAATACCGCTTGCGTATAGGTGCAACCAGCCACAAATGTAATATTTATCTCAACGGAGCACTCATAGGCGAGGGAATAAACGGCTTTTTCCCCATCGACCTGCCTTTGAAGGAGCTTCAGAGGAGAAACCGACTCTCTGTTGTTATAGACAACCGTCTTACCGCAGAAAACTTCCCTGCAGGAAGGATCAAGGACGGAAAGCAGCAGATCACCTTTGATTTTTATAATTTCACGGGAATACACAGAGACGTTCTGGTCTACAGCGTACCCAAGAAGAATATCAAGGACGTAACTATACATACCGCCGTTGACGGAGATTACAGAAAGATCAAGGTTGACGTTGATACGGACTGTGACAGCGTTTGCTTTGAGCTTTTGGATAAGGAGAGAAAGCTTATTTCGGAGTTTGACTCCTCGGAGGTAGTTATAGACGATCCTCATCTCTGGTCTCCTGCCGATCCTTATCTTTACACCCTTGTGGTAAAAACAGAATGCGACTGCCACGAGGAGCGCTTTGGAATAAGGAAAATAGAGGTAAAGGGGGATAAGCTCCTTCTTAACGACCAGCCCATATATCTTAAGGGCTTTGGAATGCACGAGGACTTTTTCCTGCTTGGAAAAGGAAACTGCAGTGCGGTAAATATCCGCAACTTCGAGCTTCTTAAGTGGACAAACGCAAACTCCTTCAGAACCAGCCATTATCCCTACAGCGAGGAAATAATGGACCTTGCCGACGAGTACGGTATGCTGGTTATTGATGAAGTGCCCGCTGTCGGTATGAACAACTGGGAGCATAATTTTGGCGAGGACGGTGCCAACGAGAACACCCTTAAGCTTCATAAGGAGCTTATAAGTCAGCTTTATGCCCGTGATAAAAATCACCCCTCTGTTATTATGATAAGCGTTGGTAACGAGGCGGCAACCAACGATGCCGAGAGCGAGGCTTATTTCAAGGCGGTCATGGAGCACACGAGGAACGTTTGGGATCGCCCTGTGACTATAGTCGAGATGTATAAGCACGATGAGACGTTTGCATCGCAGTACGCTGACGTTATTTGCATAAACCGATATTACGGCTGGTATTACGATCACGGTGATCTGTCGGTCATTTACGAGCAGATGAAGGAAGAGCTGGAAAAATGGCACGGTAAATACCAAAAGCCCATCATAATCACGGAATTTGGCGCAGATACCATCGAGGGCCTGCATTCTGTTCCTGCGGAGTCATTCTCAGAAGAATTCCAGCTTGAATACATCAGGGAAAACTGCAGAGCATTTGATGAATTTGATTTTTGTGTTGGTGAGCACGTATGGAATTTTGCGGATTTCAAAACCAAGCAGGGAATCTCCAGAGTTCGTGGAAACAGAAAGGGTGTTTTCACCAAGGATAGACAACCCAAGCTGACTGCACATTTCCTGCGTGAGAGATGGGGAAGGATTTCGGATAAATAAAGGGTATAGCTGTGGAAACGAACAATACTATTCAAGAACAAAACGATAAATTTCAAAGTCCGGATTATAAACGCTCAAGAAGTGTTTATATGGCTCAGTGTACCTTTGAGTATCTTCTTTCGCTTTTGGTAACAGATGCATTTTTAACTAAGCTCTTGAGCCATCTCGGACTTGATGATACGACCATCGGTATTATATCGTCATTTATTACACTTGCCTTTGTAATTCAGATCTTCTCGCTTTTCATTTATAAGCTGAAGATGAAATCAAAGACAGTGACGCTCATATTTTACTCGATAAGCCGACTGCTTTTCGCCTCGCTTTATGTGATACCGTTTATCCCAATTGGAAGCGCTACGGTAAAGGTGGTGGCAATGAGCTTTATTTTGGTGGCGTATTCTACTAAGTACCTTATACTTAACGTTCTTTATAAGTGGGCGAATTCTTATGTGTCTCCCACAAAGCGCGCGTCTTACTCGGCAACCAAGGAGATGATATCCCTTGCAACGGGTATAATCTTCACTGCTTCCGTTGGATATATATTCGACGCAATGGAGGCAAGCGGTAACATCGAGCATGGCTTTATAATGATAGCTATACTCGCATTTACCATAGCAACGATTGATATTATTTGCCTGTTTTTGATAAAGGCAGAGCCGACACAACCGGCTAACAATGGAGAGAGAAAACATTTTAAGGATATAATTCATAATACAATCGGAAACAAAAATTTCCGTTCGGTTATCCTTTTTACAGTCATATACAATATAGCGGTTTATATGACACAAGGCTTTCTTGGAACGTTTAAGGTGAAGGACTTGCTTATAAGCGTCTTCATAATACAGATATTCAATATTATTGGGAACATAACGAGAATGGCGGTCTCCCGTCCTTTCGGACGCTTTTCGGATAAGCGCTCATTTGCATCGGGAATGTCTGTCGCACTCGCAGTGCTTGCCGTAGCCTATCTCACACTTGTGTTTACCACTCCCAAGACGTGGCCGCTTATAGCGATCTATACCATACTGCACGCGGTAGCCATTGCGGGACTTAATCAGAACTCCTTCAATATTGCCTATAGCTACGTTGACTCAAATTATATCACAGAGGCATTGGCAATAAAGAACTGTATCGGAGGACTTTGCGGATTTGGAGCGTCGCTCCTTGGAAGCCGCATACTTAAATACGTACAGGCAAACGGAAACAGTATTTTTGGAATTGAGCTTTACGGACAGCAGCTGCTCGGCGGTATATCCTTTGTTCTCGTACTCGTTGCACTCGCTGTTATGGTGTTCGTGGTCGGAAAGCAAAAGGTAATGAAGCAATAAGATTAAAAAATAACGAGAAAATATGATATTTTTATGATATCTTCGAAAATAAAGACGCCTATGACAAAAGAAAATAATATATTCAAATACGAAATGCACGTACACTCAAGTCCCTGCAGTGGCGGTGGTAGAGATATACGGGAACATATAGATGAGCTAATAAGCAAGGGCTTTAGCGGAATGGTGATCACCAATCACTTCTTCGCAGGAGACAATAGGATAGACAGGAATTTACCGTGGGAGGAGTTTGTAGACGCTTACCGACAGGACTATTTATACGGTCTTGAATATGCAAAGCAATTTGATTTTGATCTTTTGTTTGGCCTTGAGGAGCATGTGACAAACGGGCAGGAGATACTGCTGTATGGAATAACTCCCGAGCTTATAGCGGAGCATCCTGAGCTTAAAAGGGCATCGGCAGAGAAATATGCAGAGGTAGTTCATTCAGCCGGAGGACTTATATATCAGGCGCACCCATATCGAGCAAGGGATTATGTCAGGTCGCCTTTCCCGCTTGATTGCTTGGATAAGCTTGACGGAATAGAGGTCTATAACGCAGGTAACGAGCCTGAATGGAACGACAAAGCACAGAAACTCGCAGATGAGTTAGGACTTGCTTGCGTTGCAGGATCTGATGGACATAAATCGGCAGGGCGTGCGGGAATAGCCGCCAAGGAGCGTATAAGAAATAATGACGATCTTGTCAGAGTATTAAAAAGCAGAGATTACATAATTTTGCAAAAATTAGGAGGACTTATATGATTTTGAGAAGATATTTTTAATTTAGCTCGAGATACATATTAAGCAAGGAGGACAAAGAGTTCAGGTTTATTATTCTATTATCTTTGAATGTCGGCTAAAAAGTTAAATCTTATATCATTAAGGAGTAATTGATTATGGAAAAAACAACAGTAAATAACACTAATCATAAAAGGAGAAATACGATGAAAAAGAAAATTGCGTTATTACTTGCAAGTTTAATGCTTGTTTCAACTATGCTATGTATGTTTAGTAGCTGTAAAAATGATGCGGGTGAGGGTGATTCTGATACAAGTAACAACTTGGTGAGCAACAACACTGAAGAACAAAAAGAGAAGTATAATCGTGATCCTGAAGACTTGGGAGGCTTTGTTCTTGACGTTCTTGCGGTAAAGAGCGGTTCTTGGAACATGCACACGGATTTTGCTCCCACGGAGTTTACGGGAGATACTATAAACAAAGCTGTATACGAAAGAAATGAAGAAATTAAGAGCCTATACAATGCAGATATTGTTGCACACGAGGATGCCAAGGATATTTATGAAGCAGCTTCGAAATTGCAGTTAGATGTTATGGGTGGAGACTCAAAATACGATGCTGCGTACATACAGGGAGATGATGCTGCTTGGCTCGCAACTGAAGGCGGTGTACATAATCTTTACAGTATTCCTGAATTGCAGTTGGATGAGAATTGGTGGAGCAGTGTTATTAACAAAGAGTGTACCATAGGTACAGGCAAATATAAATCGCTCTTTTTTACGCAGAGCAATCTTTCTCTTACTGCTTTTGACTTAACGTGGTGCGTATATTTTAATAAGACGATGCATTCAAACAATCGGATTGAAGATTTGTATGCGCTTGTGAAAGAAGGAAAATGGACCCTTGAAAAAATGGAGACGATTGCAAAGCAGGTAAGCAGTCTCAATGGTGACGAAAGCTTTGCATATAACGCAGAGGGTAAAGCGGTATACGGTACCACGTCTTATTGGAACGGGGCAAAGGCTTTACTGTATGGCGGCGATCCGCAATTCATAATTACAAACACTGACGGAGATCCTCAATCTAACATAAACACCGAAAAAAGTGTCAACTTGGCTCAGACGCTTGGAGTTTTCTTTGGTGAACCCGGAGTGTTTACATATGGACAGGAGGACTCCAAGGGAGGATCTGTTGGAACTTCCGAAGCGTATAAAACTATATTTAATAGTGAAAGAGCGATGTTTTGTATAGCTGAAGTGAAGTCAAGTGTCACCGATTTTAAAACTTTTAAAGGGGATTTTGGTATTCTTCCGATTCCCAAATACGATGAATATCAGAGTGAGTACCGCTCATGGGTAAATTATTTGGCACCTGTGCTGGTAATTCCCACAACGGTAGTGGGTGATAATCTTCATGCGACTGCTCTTCTGCTTGACGTTCTTTCGTTCTATAGTGAGAGAGACGTGCTTCCTGAATATTATGACGTAGTTCTCAAAGGTAGGGGTGCACATGATCCTGATTCCGTGGAAATGCTTGATAGGATAAATTTAACCAGAGTTTATGATGCCGGCGTTGTTTATGGATGGACCGAGGAATTCATTTCAGAACTCTGTACAGTAGTTCTTTCAGGTAATACGACTCCAGCCTCTCTTATCGCAAAATACGAGACTAAAGTTCCGGGGTTAATACAAACAACATTAGATACAATCTATAAGGATTGATTTTAGTACAGGTTCGGAGCGGTCTATGACCGCTCCGAGAACAGGAGATATTTATGAAAAATGCAGTCAGAATAATATCGCTTATTTTGGTGCTTGTATTTGTTTTTACAGCGTGTTCTGACAAAAATGCGGAAACGGAAACTGATGCAAAACCGGAATACCGTAGTTTTGATAACATCGGAGAATATACGATAGTTCGTTCTGAAGATGCAGATGATGATACCAAGAGAGCATCTGTAGCTATTTACAATGCGATAAAGGAAAAATTCGGAATAGAGCTTAGCATAGGCAGCGATTTTGTAAAGAACGGAGAAGATATTCCCGTCGGGACAAAGGAAATACTTGTAGGATATACCAACCGTCCCGAAAGTGAGGCGCAAAGATATTCCGATTATACCGTGGGCTACGTTAATGACCGAATAGTTATAAACGGAGGAAGTGCCGAGGCCGTAACGGAGGCTGTGAATTGGTTTATAGAAAATTGTATTAAAGAGACGGTCACAGTGCCGAGTGAGGCTTATAAATACTCAACTACATATGCACTTGATGGAGTAAGTATTGGTGAAACTTTGCTCAAGGATTATTTTGTAGAGGAGATCAATGGTGACAGCGACGATTATCTTCGTCAGTGGCTTGGCGAGAATGCAGGCTGTTACAACGTTGCAGGAGAGAATTTGATTCTTGTTAAAAGAAATAAAGCTCTTTTGGTAAACGAAATATCTGTATCAATGTCAGATAAGAACGTTTTGCTTGAGGTTTCTCCTTATCTTGAAAATGCAGACGCGGTAGTGGAGAGATTTATAAAGCTTATTGAGGATAGAACCGCTAATGAGGTATTGCTTAGTGGTAAGGAGAATGTAGAAATGAACGGTTTTCAAGTAGCGACAAACTCAGTGATTGCTGAATGGAGAGAGGCAACCGACAAGAGAATTACCGAGATACAAACTTCAGCTAACATGAGTATCCCGAGTAATGCAACCGTTTATTACGTTTCTAATAACGGTAATGACTCGGCTGACGGCAGAACGCCTGCGACAGCATGGAAGACTATTACAAAGGTAAACAGTGCAACGATTGCAGCGGGCAGTTACGTTTGCTTTGAACGCGGCGGTCTGTGGAGAGGTGAGTTGTCTGCAAGAGCAGGTGTTACCTATACGGCGTACGGTGAGGGTGACAAGCCGATGCTTTACGGCTCGCCCGAGGACGGTGCTGTTTCATCCAAGTGGAAAAAGAGTGGTGTTGCTAATATCTGGTATTATCAAGGCTC